>JBJOQP010000082.1:0-3042 GCA_046049845.1 Actinomycetota bacterium | reverse complement strand
TAGAAATGAAGCAGCGTCTTGGGCTGCAGCAGCTTTAGCAACCGGTGGCGAAATCATGGTTGGCGGAGCTCGTCAGCAGGAGATGACTACTTTCCTAAACGTGTTTAGAAAAATCGGTGGTGCTTTTGTTATCGAAGATGACGGAATCCGTTTTTCACACCCAGGTGGTGAACTGCAGCCAGTAGTGATTGAAACAGATGTTCACCCTGGTTTTATGACTGACTGGCAGCAGCCTCTTGTTGTTGCTCTAACTCAGGCAACTGGATTGTCTATTGTTCACGAAACTGTTTATGAAAACAGATTTGGTTTCACAGATGCTCTGGTTCAGATGGGTGCTCAGATTCAGATTTATCGTGAATGTCTAGGTGGTCACCCTTGCCGTTTCGGTCAGAGAAACTTCAACCACTCAGCTGTTATCTCTGGTCCAACCAAGCTAAAAGGTGCAGACATTAGAGTTCCTGATCTTCGCGGTGGCTTTAGCCACATTGTTGCTGCTCTTGCAGCTGAAGGTGTTTCAAACGTTTCTAACGTTCAACTAATCTCTAGAGGATATGAGCACTTCCTAGACAAGCTAACTGCCCTAGGTGCGCAGTTCACTTACTCGGAGTAACAGATGGCTAAGAAGAGTGCTGAATCTGTAAAGATGCCTGAACTTCGTCCAGGAGTTGAGCGTACCTGGCAAATGTTCCTGCTGGCCTGGTTTCTAAGACCAGCAGTTGCCCTGCTTTTCAGAATCAAAGTAAGAGGCCAGGAGAACCTTCCTAAAACAGGAGGGTATGTTCTTGCAGGGAATCACGTAACTAGCCTTGATGCAGTTGCTGTTGCCTACATGATGTTCTTCCAACTAAAGCGTGCTCCGCACTTCCTAGCTAAAGAAGGTCTGTTCAGAACTCCTTTGATTGGACCAATCCTTTTGGCATGTGGTCAGATTCCTGTCTTTAGAACGGGTCGTGCCAATAAAGACCCTATGGAGTCTGCCTACAAAGTACTTAGATCAGGTCACTGCATCGGTATCTTCCCTGAAGGCTCTCTAACTAGAGATCCAGACCAGTGGCCAATGAGAGCTAGAACTGGAGCTATTCGATTGGCACTAGAAACTGGTGTTCCTATCGTCCCTCTAGGTCAGTGGGGAACCGAGAAGGTTATGGAGACTTACTCTTCAAAGATCAGACCTAAGCCTTGGCATAAGGTGAACATGATTATTGGTAAACCAATCGACATGTCTGTCTACAAAGACAAGAAGATGAGCGTTGACGAGTTGGTTGAACTTAGCGATGAGGTCATGGTTGAAATCACCAAGCTTGTCGAAGAACTTCGTGGCGAAAAAGCTCCACCAAAGAGATTCGTTCCTTCGGAGCATGGTCTACCAGAGCACGGAAACTACAAGAAGTTCCTAATCTTGAAAGCTGAAAACGATAGAAGAGCAGCTGCTGGATTAGAACCACTTCCGGCTCACGCAAAAGTCACTAACGGCAAGATTGTTGTGAAGAAAGTAAAGGGCAAGTAGTTATGGCTCGTATAGCAGTTATTGGAGCTGGTTCCTGGGGAACCACATTCGCCAAGGTGTTGGTTGATGCAGGTAACGATGTGATGCTTTGGTCTCGTAGAGAAGAACTCACCGAAGAAATCAATAGCACTCACCGCAACGGTGACTACATGCCAGGCATCAACTTACCTGAGGAACTTGTAGCATCTTCAAACATTGAAGAAGTACTAAAAGGTGCTGAGCAGGTTTATGTTGCAGTTCCATCTCAAAGTCTTCGTAGCAACCTGGAGGAGTGGGGCAAGTTCATTGAAGAAGGTGCAATTGTTGTCTCACTTATGAAAGGTGTTGAGCAGGGCTCATCCCTTCGCATGAGCGAGGTAATTGCTGAAGTCTTGAAGATTGATGAAGATCTAATCTGTGTAGTTTCTGGACCAAACCTTTCTCTTGAAATTGCAAGTGAACAGCCAGCTGCTTGTGTAGCTGCCTGTACATCAAAAGAAAATGCAGCAAAGGTAGCTGCTGCGTCAACTAACTCTTACTTCACAACCTTCACGAACAAAGATGTTATTGGTACTGAATTCGGTGGAATTCTAAAGAACCTGATTGCTGTTGCCATCGGTATCGTCAACGGTGTTGGTTATGGTCAGAACACCAAGGCTTCAATCATGACTAGAGGCCTAGCTGAGATTTCTAGATTTGCAGTTGCTCATGGGGCCAAGAGAAAGACCATGGTTGGGCTAGCTGGCCTTGGGGATCTAATTGCTACCTCAGAGTCTCCTTTGTCAAGAAACCACAAAGCAGGAGAGATGCTCGGTAAGGGCTATTCAAAGCGTGAAGTTCTAAAGCGTTTGTCTCAAACTGCTGAAGGTCTAACATCGGTTGCTCCGATTCTTCGTCTTGCCGCACTCAAAGAAGTGAAGATGCCAATTGTCGAGCAGGTTCAACTGGTAATTGAAGGCAAGATGAGCCCTAAGGACATTGGTCCTTCGTTGACTAGTGGCAACGATGCACCAGAGGCTGAGTAATGGCTAAGCAAAGAGTCGTAGTTCTGTTTGGTGGTGCATCAAGTGAGCACTCTATTTCTTGTGCAACAGCAGGTGGAGTTCTATCAGCTATTGCTAGAGACAAGTATGAAGTTATCCCTGTTGGTATTACCCGTGATGGCATCTTTGTGCCTGCAGTTGATGATTCATCTAAATGGACACTCACTGAAGGTGAACTACCAGTAGTTGAGTTTGAGGGTAAGACTGTGATCTGGCCTACTGGTTCTTCTAAAGAGCTTAAGGTTCAAGACTCTAATGGGTCATTAAGTTCTCTTGGTGATGTAGATGTTGTATTCCCGGTTCTTCACGGACCTAATGGTGAAGATGGCACCATGCAGGGATTCCTTGAACTACACAATCTTCCTTATGTTGGTAACGGTGTCTTCGCAAGTGCTGCGGGTATGGATAAAGAATTCTCAAAGGCATTGTTTATAGCCGCAGGTCTTCCAGTCACACCACATGTTGTGATTACCGAAGAGGGTTGGCTAGCTGACCCTGAATCTACTTTGGAAA
>JBJOQP010000081.1:0-3124 GCA_046049845.1 Actinomycetota bacterium | reverse complement strand
ATTTGGCTCTGAACCAATGAGTGTGTTCTTTCCCAAGAGAGTTGCCTAACCTAAATTCCGGTTGACCAGGATTTGATGGGACTTTGGTCCAGATTGCTAGAGTCAGTGCCTTTAGTTGCTGAGCTTGCTTGGAGTGAATAGAGTCAGGGCCAATTTTCTGCTTAACCCTTCTATTAGCTTCTCTGAAGAGCTGAAGCTGACTCAGAAACTCTGTATGCCCAAGAAGCAACCAATCCTTTGAACTCACTGAGATTCCTCCTCCTGAGCCCAAAGTTGTTCCAGAGTTGGAGGCAAACCTTCGACCCCGACACCTCTTTCCCCAGATAGTTCTGCCACTATGTCCTCATACATCTCAGCTGTCAGAGGCACCAAGTTCTGCGGGTGGGCAGCCATATCTTTGGCTAGGAAATCTAGCCAAGCATCAACGGTTGAGTCAGAGTGCTCTAATTCAACAGGGGTGGCTTTGTTGACTCTGACCCCTCCAGACTCATCGAGTATCCACTCCAGCTTGTCTCTCTTGTTTAGACCTAGGAGTTTGCGTATCCTTGCTGGAACGGTGGTTTGGTAGCGATCTGTGAGGCTTGATTCAAGCTCGTTGTTATCCATGTAGAAATGGTAATGCATATGCATTACCTACACAAGAGGGCAGATCGCCCTTTGCATTTAGAGGGCCACAGGGCTAAACTCGGTAGAGGTAGTTTGACAACTGCCCCAAGCCTAATCTGGCAAATTTAATCATTTTAGATATCAATCTATTAGTGTGCCTATTTGCCGATGAAGCACACTGAAGTAAAGGGCAGTGGCTCAATTGGTAGAGCAGCGGTCTCCAAAACCGCAGGTTGCAGGTTCGAGTCCTGTCTGCCCTGCAAACGGCTTCACACTTGTGATGTCGCAGAAGTAACACCAGCACTAACTGAAAGAAGAGAAATGTCAGAAGAACTAGAGCAGTCATCTGAAGACTTAGTAGAAAAGTCGAATGTCAACAAGGCAGCTGCGCGCGGTCCTATCGGTCGCATCATTCTTTTCATTCAGCAGGTAATCGCAGAGCTTCGCAAAGTTAACAAGCCAACTTTCAATGAACTACGTAACTACACAGGAGTTGTTCTTGGTTTCGTAACTGTAGTTATGTTCATCATCTTTGGTTTTGATTTCATCTTCGGCCAGGGAGTTATCTGGCTATACACCGCTTTCGATACCACCAACTAATTTTTAGCAACAACTAACTAAGGAAACACGTGACCGATTTCGAATCAGAGCAGAACCAGCCAGAAGAGATCAACCTAGATGTTGAATCTTCTGATTACGCTGAGACCGATCCTGCTTACATTGATGACACCAACGCTGACGAAGCATCAGCTGAAGAGCTAGCTCTTCACGTTGAGAGCGATGTTGAAGTTGCTGCTGAATCTGAAACAGCAGCTGCTGAAGACATTCACGAAGCAGCAGTTGAAGAAACAGTTGTTGAAGATGAAGACCCATACGCTGCATTCAAGAAGGAACTTCGCGAGCAGCCAGGTAAGTGGTTCATCATTCACTCATACGCAGGTTACGAGAAGCGTGTGAAGCAGAACATTGAAAACCGTATGCTTTCAGTCGTTGGTGGAGACAACATCTACCAGATCGAAGTTCCGATGGAAGAATCCATTGAAATCAAGAACGGCCAGAGAAAGCTTGTAACCAAGGTTCGTATCCCTGGTTATGTTCTAGTTCGCATGGACATGAACGAAGACTCATGGTCTCTAGTTCGTGGAACACCTGCTGTTACTGGCTTCGTAGGCCACAGCGAGTACCCAAGCCCATTGCGTCCACAAGAAGCATTTGACATGTTGAAGACTCTCTATGTTCTACCTGAAGAAGCAGCAGCTAAGGCAGCTGTCAAGGGTGGAGCTAAGGGTAAGCAGAAGTCAATCCCTGTTAACGTCAACTACAAACTTGGCGAAAGCATCATGATCAAGGAAGGTTCTTTCGCGGGCCTACCTGGAACCATCAGCGAAATCAAACCAGAAAGCGGCAAGCTTATTGTTCTGGTTTCATTGTTCGAACGTGAAACTCCTGTTGAACTTGCCTTCGACCAGGTCTCAGCTCTCGTCTAAAGATTTACAAACCTAAAACCAAAGGAAACTAACAAATGGCACCGAAGAAAAAAGTAACCGGCATGATCAAGTTGCAGATCCAAGCAGGAGCGGCTAACCCAGCCCCACCGATTGGTCCAGCACTAGGTCAGCACGGTGTTAACATCATGGAATTCTGTACTGCATACAACAATGCAACTGCAGACCAGCGTGGAAACGTTGTTCCTGTTGAGATCACTGTGTATGAAGACCGTTCATTCACATTCATCCTGAAGACTCCACCAGCAGCTGAGCTAATCAAGAAGGCAGCTGGAGTAGCTAAGGGTTCAGCAACCCCTCACACTGTGAAGGTAGCAAAACTTACTCGCGAACAGGTTCTAAAGATCGCCGAGTCAAAGATGTCTGACCTCAACGCCAATGACGTTGAAGCAGCAGCAAAGATCATCGCTGGTACTGCCCGCAGCATGGGTATCACCGTCGAAGGTTACTAAGCAACAAAAGAAACAAACGGAAGTGGGAGAGTCGCGCGCGACTCGTTCAACCACAACTGTGACCAACTAAACAAGAAGGAAAAGCAGAATGGCTAAGCGCTCAAAGGCATATATTGCCGCAGCAGAAAAAATCACTGAAGGTAAGTTCTACACACCTGCAGAAGCAGTAACTCTAGTTAAAGAAACTGGAACATCTAAGTTCGACTCAACTGTTGAAGTTGCAGTGAAGCTTGGTGTTGACCCTCGTAAGGCTGACCAGATGATCCGTGGAACCGTAGGTTTGCCACACGGTACTGGTAAGACAGCACGCGTTATCGTATTCGCAACCGGTGCAGCTGCAGATGCAGCTCGTGAAGCTGGAGCGGATGAAGTCGGTGGCGATGAGCTAATCGAGAAGGTTGCAGCTGGTTGGACAGACTTCGACTCAGCAGTATCAACACCAGAACTTATGGGTAAGGTCGGTCGTCTAGGTAAGGTCCTAGGTCCTCGTAACCTAATGCCAAACCCTAAGACTGGAACTGTTACTCCGGATGTTGCAAAGGCTGTTACTGACATCAAGGG
>JBJOQP010000080.1:0-3206 GCA_046049845.1 Actinomycetota bacterium | reverse complement strand
TTGAAAGATCCTCAGCTCATCCACTTGCCAAGGCAATTGCTCAACTAGATCAAAGCCTCTCAGCAACAAACGTTAAAGAACTTGCTGGACATGGAGTATCTGGAATTGCTCAAGGCAAAGAAGTAATCGTCACTAGAGCAAAAACCCTTGAAGTTTCTAACCAAGAAGAACTCAACAAGGCAATCAAAGAGGCAGGTGCAGCAAGCATTGTTGTTGTTAGCTGGGA
This sequence comes from Actinomycetota bacterium, assembly GCA_046049845.1. Taxonomy (GTDB): domain Bacteria; phylum Actinomycetota; class Actinomycetes; order Actinomycetales; family Microbacteriaceae; genus Rhodoluna. Next base: position 2,980 of record JBJOQP010000080.1, on the reverse strand, counting down.
GAACACAGCAAGACTGGTCATTGCACTGTCTGATTCGATTAGATCCGAATCTCAGAAAGCTATCTCTCAACTTAATCACCTTGGTGTTCAACCAATCCTTTTATCTGGAGATACGGAATCAAGAGTCTCATCTGTAGCAATAGAACTTGGCATAACTGAGTTCTACGGTGAAGTAACTCCTGAAGAAAAGCTCAAGAAGATTAATGCCTTGAAGACCAACGCTTCAGTTGTTGCCATGGTTGGTGATGGACTCAACGACGTTGCTGCCCTTGCTGGAGCAGATGTTGGTATTGCAATGGGATCTGGAACTCATGCAGCTCAATCAGCCGCAGCAATCACGATAGTTGATGACAATCCACTAGCCATCTCATACGCTTTAGCCCTTTCAAAGAAGACCTGGTCAAACATCAGACAGAACCTAGGTTGGGCTTTTGGCTACAACGTTCTTTTGATTCCAGTAGCAGCTATGGGCTTACTGAATCCCATGTATGCAGGAATAGCAATGGCTTTCTCTAGCATCTCAGTTGTTCTAAACGCTTTGCGTTTGAACCTAGTCAATCCAAGCAAGTAATGCTCACTGCCGGTGTTGATTTAGCAGCAGAACCCAAGGGAACTGCATTAGCCATAATCGAATGGAAGAAGACCTCTGCAACACTTGTGGATCTTCAACTTGGCGTTACTGATGAACAAATTGTCGAAGCAGCTAAGTATTTAGACAAACTTGGAATTGATTGTGCACTTGGCTGGCCAATTGAGTTCGTGGATTTCCTAAATCAACATTCAAACCCGAATAGTAATGCTCAACCAGATGGTGGCATGGACTGGCGTAGAAGAGTTTCCTTCAGAGAGTCAGACAGACACGTGAAGGAAGTAACAGGTAAGTGGCCTCTAAGTGTTTCTACCGACCGGCTAGGGCTAACAGCAATGCGATGTGCCGGTCTTCAGGGAAGACTTCAGCAAAGTGGTATTGAAGTGGATAGGTCTGGACTAGGCAAGGTAGTGGAGATTTATCCAGGAGCGTCTTTGAGGCTGTGGGGATTTGACACAACTGGTTACCGTGTTCAAGAAGAGACCAGAGAAGAACTTCTAAGAAGTCTTCAAAATGAAGTTCCTTGGTTAAACCTAGATTCTTACAAAGATCTGATGATTTCATCTACTGATGCATTTGATGCTGTCATAGCCTCACTAGCCACTAGAGCTGCTGCAATTGGCAAATACTCACCACCTCCAAATGAGCACCTCGAAACAGCAAAAATAGAAGGCTGGATAGCACTTCCTACCTGTTCAATAGCTGAACTACTGTGAAAACAGCTAAGCAAACAAGAACTAAAACTTAGACTTGTCTTATGACTACTTACCGTGGATACACCCAACAACAAATCGTTGCTCTAATTGATCACACCCTTCTAAAGCCAGAAGCTACAAGAGCAGATTTAGACACCTGCATCAACGCTGCAATTGATGCAGATGTGAAGGCTATGTGCATCAGACCTATGGATGTTGCTTACTCAGCAAATAAACTTGAAGGAAGCAGCGTTCTTCTCTGCACAGTAATTGGTTTCCCTCACGGCACAGTAACAACAGCAACTAAAGTCGCTGAAACTATCGAAGCCGTGAAACACGGAGCAATTGAAGTTGACATGGTTATGAACCTAGGGCTCTTCGCATCGGGCGAATACGAGCAGGTTCAAGATGACATCGCTCAGGTAGTGAAGGCAGCCAAGAGCACAAACCCTAAAGCAGAGGTTAAGGTCATCCTCGAAACATGCCTTTGGAGTGATGAGCAAGTAATCAAGGCTTGTGAACTAACTGAAGCTGCTGGAGCAGACTTTGTGAAGACTTCCACCGGCTTTGCTGCCTCAGGTGCAACACCAGAGGTAATCAGCATCATGCGTAGGACAGTGGGAGATCGTCTAGGAGTGAAGGCTTCTGGAGGAGTTAGAACCCTAGATGCTCTTATTGATATGGCAGAAGCTGGCGCATCAAGAGTTGGAGCTTCAGGAACACCAGCAATTCTCTTAGAGTTTGCTGAAAAGGCTAAGTAAAACCCATAAGAGAACACTAGAAAACTAGGATAGAGACATGAGTAATTCACATAACCCAGTAATGAACCGCATGCTTCCAGACAAAGTTCAACAGAACCAGTTGGAAGTTGATGCACAGTTCGATTCAATCGTTTCTTCTCAGAAGATGACCGTAGGCGGAACCGCAATCAAGATCGCCGGTCTCTTCAGCTTGCTACTGGCAGGTGCCTTTGTTGCATGGAACATTCCTGCAGTGCAGGGCCTTATGCTTCCAGCAGTATTTGTTGCCTTTGGTTTGGCAATGTGGATCACCTTCTCTAAGAAGATCCGTCCAGGTGCTGTTGTTGCATACGCAGTAATCGAAGGTGTCTTCATCGGAGCTGTTTCATACTTCTTCGAGCAGGCTTACTCTGGCATCGTAATGAACGCTGTTATTGGAACTCTTACAACAGCAGGAGCGATGTTCACTGCTTACTCAATGGGTTGGGTCAAAGTTAACTCTCGTTTCACCAGAGTTATGACCTTTGCTCTTATTGGTTACGCAGGCTTTGCTCTAGTGAACTTCATCATCAGCATGGTTACCGGTTCATCAGGTATCTATGGCACCCAGTTTGGTTGGCTAGCAGGTCTAGTAGGTGTTGGTCTAGCTGCCTTCACACTAAACCTAGACTTCGAAGACATCGCTCAGGGAGCCGCTACAGGCTTGCCTAGAGAGTATGAGTGGAAGGCTGCATTCGGTCTTCTAGTAACCATGGTCTGGCTATACATCGAAGTATTGAGACTTCTCTCAATCTTCAACAGAGACTAAATAAGTTCTAGTAAAGAGGCATCTGAGAGATCAGGTGCCTCTTTTCTTTTAGTCAGCCATTCATTCCATAGCTCATCTAAACGCCAAGCGTTCTCAGCCATGATGGAAACACCCTTGATGCCTGTTCTTCTAACCTTGCCACCGATCA
>JBJOQP010000079.1:0-3258 GCA_046049845.1 Actinomycetota bacterium | reverse complement strand
GACACAGTCGTCTACTGGCTAGAAAGTAAGTAACAAATTGATCGAACCAGTAAAGACACAGTGGTCAAAAATTCAGGCAATGGCCTTAGCCCGCGCATTTAGCCTTCTAGGTACTGAACTAACAATCTTTACTCTTGTCTTCAGAGAAAAAGAACAAGGACCAGCAGCAGTAGCCGCTTTATTCATCGTTGGAACACTTCCATCCATTCTCTTTGCACCGATCTCTGGAACCATCGCCGATCGATTCAGCACTAGACAGGTAATTCCAATTGCGTCGGTTATTGGTGGAGCTTCAATCTTTGCTTTGAGTCAACCGCTAGAGACCTGGGCGATATGGCTCTTTCTATTCATCGCTAACTCTTGCGCATCTGTTGTTGGGCCAACCTGGGGAAAGCTCACTCCAACTCTTGCTAAAAAAGAAGACATCAGCAGGGCGATGGGAACCATTCAGAGTTACTTCTCCCTCGCAGGATTGTTTGGGCCAGCGGTTGCCGGAATCTTGGTTTCTAAAACAGGCTTCTTTATAACTTTCATAATCGATGCGGTTGTTACCACCTTCATCGCTTTCGTCCCGTTCCTTATCAAGGTCAACCACAAACCTGAAGCACTAAAAGCGGGAGAGAAAACAGATATAGCCGGCGGATTCAAGTTCATGTTCCAAAGCCCCCTACTCAGATCTCTAGTGATTCTTGTCTTCGGAATGATTCTTTGCATCGGTGTTGTTAACGTTGGAGATGTTTTCCTTGTCACCGAAATCTTGGGTGCTGACGCATTCATTTATGGACTTGTTGGAACGGCCTTCGCTGTTGGAACTCTTCTGTTCAGCGCTGTTGCAGGAGCAAAGAAGGTAAAACCAAAGACCGAACTAATTGTCCTCGGCTACGGAATGGCCATCCTGTCCATTGCAGGAGGGGCAGTAGGACTTGCTCCGAACTACTGGGTGATTATGGTGGTTTGGTTTGTGGCTGGAATGGCTAACGCGACAATCAATAGCTATGGCGTTGGAATGATGATCAAGGTAACCCCGCACGAGGTTCAGGGAAGAGTCTTTGCTGCGTTTGGGTCAATCATCGCGGTGGCAAGCATTGGTTCGATGTCTGTTGCAGGATTACTAATCGGAGCTTTCGGAGTTAGAGAAGTATTTGTGTACTCAGGTATCTTGGCCTTCGTAGCCTTTGCTGTGCTGTTCCCTACTGTTTATAAAGAACAAACAAAGATAATTAAAGCTAGTTCAGCTTCCTAACAGTCTCACCAATGTATAGCTGCTGAGGGCGGCCAATCTTGGTGGATGCATCGTGGTTCATTTCACGCCAGTGAGCAATCCAACCTGGCAGACGTCCCATAGCAAACAGTGTTGTGAACATGCGAGTTGGGAATCCCATCGCCTTGTAGATAACACCGGTGTAGAAGTCCACGTTTGGATACAGCTTTCTTGAGATGAAGTAATCATCAGCAAGTGCTGCAGCTTCCAGTTCCTTAGCAATATCAAGAAGTGGATCGCTAACTCCTAGGTCAGCAAGAACTCTGTCAGCTGTTGCCTTGACGATTGTTGCTCTTGGATCCATGTTCTTATAAACACGGTGACCAAAGCCCATCAGCTTGATGCCGTCTTCCTTGTTCTTTACTCTTTCAATGAATCTCTGAACAGATTCACCAGAGTCTCTGATGTGAGCAAGCATTTCTAGAACAGCTTCGTTAGCTCCACCGTGTAGTGGACCAAACAGTGCTGAAACACCAGCTGACACAGAAGCAAAGAGGTTTGCCTGTGAAGAACCAACTAGACGAACAGTTGATGTTGAACAGTTCTGTTCGTGGTCTGCGTGAAGAACTAGAAGTGTGTCGAGAGCCTTAGTGATAACAGGGTTCTGAATGTAAGGCTCAGCCATGTTGCCAAAGCTCATACGTAAGAAGTTCTCAACGTAACTCAATGAGTTATCTGGATAAAGAAGAGCCTGACCTAGTGCGTTCTTGTGTGAATAGGCAACAAGAGTTGGAAGCTTTGCCAATAGACGAACGGTTGACAGTTCAACTTGGTAATCGTCGTGTGGGTTTAGAGAGTCTTGGTAGAAAGTTGAAAGTGCTGACACGCTTGCAGATAGAACTGACATTGGGTGAGCAGACTGAGGCATTGAGTGGAAGATGTTCTTCAAGTCTTCGTGAATCAAAGTATGTCGTCTTAGACGCTCATCCCATTCACCGAGTTGTTGAGCGTTTGGTAGCTCACCATAAATAAGAAGATAAGCAGTTTCGATGAAGCTCTTTGAACCAGCTAGCTGTTCAATCGGGTAACCGCGGTATCTAAGAATTCCTGCATCACCATCGATGTATGTGATTGCTGATCTGGTGCTTGCTGTGTTTACGAAACCGATGTCATAAGAGTTCAAGCCAGTGCTGGCGTTTAGCTTAGAGAAGTCAATTACTGAGTTACCATCGGTGGCTTGAATAATAGGAAATTCTGCTGTTCCACCCGGGTAGTTCAGGGTGACTTTCGAGTTGTTATCAGCTGACAAAACTTGCTCCTGTGATTCTTTTGACTATTGAGTTAACCCTAGAGCATTGGTCAATCTAGCGGCACCCTCAGAAATCTTCTCATCAGTAGCAGTTATTGAGAACCTGACGTATTTGCTGCCCCCTGCTTCATAGAACTCACCTGGAACTACCAAGATACCCAGATCGGCCATTCTCTTCACAGTTACCCAGCAGTCCTCCCCTAGGGTTGCCCAGAGGTATAGCCCTGCCTGAGATTCAGCTATCTCAAAGCCATATGCCTTGACTGCAGCTAGTAGAACTTCTCTTCTCTTACGGTAGATTTCACGTTCAACTGCAACATGCTCTTCATCGCCAAGAGCGGCTATGACTGCCTTTTGAACTGGAGCAGGCATGATTAGTCCGCTATGCATTCTGATGTTCACAAGGCCCTTGATGATGGCCTCAGGACCAGCTGCAAATGCAGCTCGGTAACCAGCCAGGTTTGATTGCTTACTCAAAGAGTAGATAGCAATCAAATTCTCGTAAGAACCTTCACAAACTCTTGGGTCCAAAACTGAAGGAATTCTTGTCTCTGCCCAATGACCCCAGCCGAGCTCGGCATAACATTCATCACTGGCTAGAACTGCACCTAGTTCACGAGCTCTAACTACAGCTGCTTTCATCTCTGTAACATCGAGTACTCGACCATCAGGATTTCCCGGTGAATTAATCCAAATTAGTTTGGTGTTCTCAGGCCACTTAGTCGGATCATCTTCGCTAATGATTTCA
>JBJOQP010000078.1:0-3263 GCA_046049845.1 Actinomycetota bacterium | reverse complement strand
GATGAGTGTTTCAACAATCTGCGCTTCAGGCACAGTCTTGATGACTTCACCCTTAACAAAGATCTGACCCTTACCGTTTCCGGATGCAACACCAAGATCTGCCTCGCGCGCTTCGCCAGGACCATTAACAACGCAACCCATAACTGCAACTCTTAGTGGCACAGTCATGTGTTCAAGTCCAGCTGTTACATCTTCTGCAAGCTTGTAAACATCAACCTGTGCTCTTCCACAAGAAGGGCAAGAAACAATTTCAAATTTACGTGGACGAAGGTTTAGAGCTTCAAGAATCTTTGCTCCAACTTTTACTTCTTCTACTGGAGGAGCAGATAGAGAAACTCTGATTGTGTCTCCAATGCCCTTGCTCAAAAGAGCACCGAAAGCAACAGAGGACTTGATTGTTCCCTGGAAAGCAGGACCTGCTTCAGTAACACCTAGGTGTAGAGGCCAATCGCCTTGCTCTGCTAGAAGTTCATATGCTCGAACCATCACAACTGGGTCATTGTGCTTCACAGAAATCTTGAAGTCGTGGAAGTCGTGTTCCTCGAAAAGTGATGCTTCCCAAACAGCTGACTCAACTAAAGCTTCAGCCGTTGGCTTTCCATACTTCTGCAAAAGTCTTGGGTCAAGTGATCCAGCGTTCACACCGATACGGATTGAAACTCCAGCATCTTTGGCGGCCTTTGCGATTTCGCCAACTTTGTCGTCGAACTGACGAATGTTTCCTGGGTTTACTCGAACAGCACCGCATCCAGCATCAATAGCCGCGAATACGTATTTTGGTTGGAAGTGAATGTCAGCGATAACTGGAATCTGAGACTTCTTCGCAATAATTCTTAGAACGTCTGCGTCTTCTTGAGTTGGGCAAGCAACGCGAACAATGTCACAACCTGTTGCAGTCAACTCTGCGATCTGCTGAAGTGTGCCGTTGATGTCTGTGGTCTGAGTTGTTGTCATTGATTGCACGGATACTGGTGAATCGCTACCGACTCCAACGTTGCCGACCTTGATCTGACGAGTCTTTCGTCTTGGGGTCAAGACAGGTGGGGTACTTGGTAGACCTAAGTTAATTGCAGGCACTTAAAATCACTTCTTCCTGATGTCTGGACGACATCGACACGAAACTAGTCTAAACGCCTTGGCTTGGATGTCTCTTGAACCTACATAGATAGCGGATTAAGGATGTCTCTCAGCACTAAAACTATGGTCAAGACAATAAGTAGGCTTGCAACAAAGTAGGCAATCGGCATCATCTGGCTTGTGTCAACAGGACGTACCCACTTCTTTCCCCTGACTCGGAACACCCCACGTTTGATTGACTCGTACACCGCTCCAGCTATGTGGCCACCATCTAATGGCACTAGAGGAACCATGTTGAACACAAACAAAGCCACGTTTAGGGACATCAGAAGCCCTAGCTGAGACAGCATCTTGTCTTCAAAACTTATTTGATTGTTGGATGCAATCTGTCCGGAGAACTGACCGAGGCCCACGATAGAGATTGCTCCGTTTTCACTTCTTTCAGAACCCGGTGCTATCTCGGTCAACGCTGCCCCTGCTTGAAGAGGCAACTGAATAATCATGCTCGCAGTATCAGAGAGCATTGTTCCAACTTGAGCCAAAGCGTAACCAGCATCTTTTGGAGTCCGCTCAGTTTCAAGGTAAACACCTAGATAAGGTCTCGATTCTTCAGGAGTAGTAAGTAACACAGGCTCAATCGAGAGGGTAAGCACAAGATCAGATCTCTCGACTACTAGAGAGACCGTTTTACCTACTGAATTCTTTAGCTCAGCCTCAACATCAAACCAGTTGTCAACTGGCGTACCAGCGAAGCTAAGGATCTTGTCCCCTGGCAATAAGCCAGCCTTGCTTGATGGAGAAGCAGGATTTGGATCTTCACAGTCAGGATTAGCTGCGCTAGGAACGCAAGACAAGACATCTTTTACAGTTGAAGTTCTTTCATAAGCACCAAAGCCTGAAAACAAAACTACGGCTAGAACAGCTGCGATAACTAGGTTTGCAAAAGGTCCACCAAACATGATGATGAGCTTTTTCCAAGGAGCTAACTCATAAAAAGTTTTTCCCTTGTCTTCTTCTGCAATCACAATCTGCTCAGTTGGTTGAGCTCCTTTGGTGAGTCTCTGCCAAAGGTTCTTCTTGGCATCTGCTGGTTGGGTTGGTGGCAGCATGCCAACCATTTGAATGTATCCACCCAGTGGGATCAATTTGATTCCGTACTCGGTGTCTCCCCTTTGTCTAGAAAACAGCGTTGGTCCAAAGCCCACCATGTATTTGGTTACTTTGACACCGAACTTTTTAGCTGGCCACATGTGACCAATCTCGTGAAGAGCAATTGAGATCGCCAAACCAACGAGTAAAAAAATCCAGCCACCGATGCTATTTATGAAATCCATTTGTCTAACCTAACTAAGTTGACTGACATTCAGTATTTAGCGTCTATTTGCTATCAGTTGATTCGCAGTTTCTCTAGCCCATACTTCAGCTGCAAGAACTGACTCAAGGGTCATCTCACTATCTGGCTTATGGCTCTGTACGACTTCTTCAATAATTTCTATGATCTCAGGGAATGAAATTGCTTTCTCATGGAATGCATCAACAGCCTGCTCGTTTGCTGCGTTGTAAACGGCTGGGTATGTCAAACCTGCTGAACCAACCTGTCTAGCAATCTTGACAGCTTTGAAAACCTCTTCGTCCAAAGGTTCAAATGTCCAAGTGTGTGCCTTGGTGAAATCAACCGGTGGGCTGACATTCTCAATACGCTCAGGCCAAGTCATTCCCAACGCAATAGGAAGTTTCATGTCCGGCGGTGAGCACTGGGCAATTATTGAACCATCAACAAAGCTCACCATTGAATGAACAACAGACTGCGGGTGAACGGTTACTTCAATTTGTTCAAAAGGAACATTGAATAGAAGATGGGCCTCAATTAGTTCTAAACCTTTGTTGACCATTGTGGCGGAGTTCGTTGTTACAACTCTTCCCATGGTCCAAGTTGGATGCTTAAGAGCTTGTTCAGGAGTCACAGCCTTCAACTGATCAGCAGTGAATCCCCTGAATGGGCCACCCGATGCAGTGAGAATAAGTGTCGCTACTTCCTTGGCGTCTCCTGAAAGCAAACACTGGGCAAGTGCAGAGTGCTCTGAATCAACTGGGACAATCTGACCTGGGGCTGCAGTGTCAGTTACTAATCTGCCTCCAACAATTAGAGATTCTTTATTTGCTAGAGCCAACCGTTTGCCTGTTCG
>JBJOQP010000077.1:0-3394 GCA_046049845.1 Actinomycetota bacterium | reverse complement strand
AGTTATCCCGCCTATTCATATGACCACCACCCACATGCAGGATGGTGTTGGCAACCTACGTGAAGGTTACGAATACAACCGAGCAGCTAACCCAACTAGATCAGCCCTTCAGGAAGCTTTGGCATCCCTTGAGGGTGGAAGATTTGGAATGAGTTTCTCAAGTGGTCTTGCTGCTGAAGATGCAATCATCCGTGGTGTTCTAGCTCCTGGTGATCACGTAATTCTGGCTAATGACCTTTATGGCGGTTCATACCGACTCTTCGCTAGGGTCCACAAGACCTGGGGCATTGACTTCACAATTGTTGACCTAAATGACGAAGCAGCTCTAGAGAGCGCTTTTGTTGAAGGTAAGACCAAGATGGTTTGGATTGAGACACCGTCTAACCCAATGATGACAATCTTTGACATCAACAAGGTTTCTGCTGTTGCTCACAAGCATGGCGCGATTGCTGTTGTAGACAACACCTTTGCTACTCCATATCTTCAACGTCCACTTGAGCTAGGTGCGGACATTGTTATTCACTCAACTACTAAGTACTTGGGTGGACACAGTGATGTTCTTGGTGGAGCCGTTGTTCTAAACGATGGAGAACTTGCTAAGAAGATTGAATTCATTCAGTTTGCTGTTGGTGCTGTGTCATCACCATTTGATGCTTGGTTAACACACAGATCTCTAAAAACTCTTGCTCTTCGTATGGACAGACACTGCTCCAATGGGCAAGCGGTAGCAGAGTTCCTAGTAACACAGACGAAGACTGTTTCTGCTGTTTACTATCCCGGTCTTCTAGATCACCCAGGTCACGAAGTTGCTAGAAAGCAAATGGATGGCTTTGGCGGAATGATTTCCTTCAAGCTGGTTGGTGGAACTGTTGCTGCAAAGAAGTTCTGTGAAAACACAGAACTGTTCACTCTTGCTGAATCTCTAGGTGGAGTTGAATCATTAGTTAACTACCCAGCTGAGATGACTCATGCTTCAGCTAATGGATCTCCTATTGAAGTATCAGGAGACATTGTTCGTCTATCTGTTGGGGTTGAACACATCGATGACATCATCGCTGACATAGCTCAAGCTCTCGAGAGGCTATAAGCATGTCAGCTTCAGAGCAAGACAGAGTTCAAGCAATCTATGATGAGTTCGCCAAGAGCTACGACGATCACTATGCGTCTGCTGAATTCCAAGAAGAAGATTTAGCACTATTTAGAATCCTCTCTCCTTGGATCAGAGGAAAAGTACTAGACCTTGGCTGTGGCACCGGCCTTACCCTGAGCTATAACGGCATCAGCAAAGACGACTACCTTGGGGTTGACCCAAGCGCTGGAATGCTAGCCAAGCTTGAGGCAAAATTCCCAGGCTATAGGACTGTGAACTCGACCTTTGAGCAATGGGATGAGACTGAGAAAGACTCTAGATTTGAGACCATTATTGGACTCTTCGGAGCCCCTGCCTACTTCCCTAAAGAGTCTTATGCCCAGGTCCTAGAAAGACTTGCCCCTAAAGGCCACTATTTCCTTATGTTCTATAAGCCTGGCTACTTCCCAGCCCATATCTACACCGAGGAAGACAAGGCTGCAGCCAAGGCTCGTATTGACTTTGACCTGATCAATTCGACCTTTGAAACCACCTTTATCTTCACTAATTACCTGGTTGCCACCAACATTCCACAGGAGTTTTTGCCTGCTCGGTAACACTTGGTAACACTGGTTTTAAGGCTCCAAAATTTAGGGCAAAATGTATCTGAAACATACTTAAAAACCTAAAGGAGTTCACACATGGCTACATCAAAGAAATCGCTATGGCGCGGGTTTGCAGCAGCAGCTGCAGTGCTATTGGCTACCACACTAACCGCCTGTTCAACAGGCAGCGTTGCCGGAGACACAATCACTGAAGGCAAGCTAACCATCGGAACAGGAAACCCTGCTTACTTCCCATGGGTAATTGACGACAAGCCTGAATCAGGCGAAGGTTTCGAAGCTGCAGTTGCATATGCAGTTGCTGAAAAGCTTGGCTTTGCAGCAGAAGACGTTGTTTGGGTTCGCACAACATTCGATGAGGCAATTGCACCTGGAGTTAAGAACTTTGACTTCAACTTGCAGCAGTACTCAATCACTGAAGAGCGCAAGGCAAACATTGACTTCTCAACCCCTTACTACGAGACAGCTCAGGTTGTTGTAACAGTTGCATCATCTCCTGCAGCAGGTGCGAAGAGCATTGCTGATCTACAGGGATACCTAATCGGTGCAGCAACTGGAACCACATCATTCAACGCAATTGGTGATGTAATCAAGCCGACTCAGGATGCACTTGCATTCAACTCAAACGATGACGCTAAGGCTGCTCTAACTAACGGACAGGTTGATGCAATCGTGCTAGATCTTCCAACAGCACTTTACGCATCATGCTGTGAGCTAGACGGTGGAACAATCATTGGTCAGCTTCCAACAGCTGACAAGGGTGACCAGTTCGGCCTAGTACTAGACAAGGGTTCAAAGCTAACTGCTGCAGTAAGCAAGGCTCTTGATGAACTACGTGCTGATGGCACACTAGCTCGTCTAGAAGAGCAGTGGCTAACAGCAGATGCTGGTGTTCCAGTACTGAAGTAATCTATACCTATGAGTAATAGCGAAGCCCGTAGGTTCAGCCCAAGTGAAATTGAGCTGGACCGACGGGCTTTCCGCTTAGCTCGCAAGAGAAAGTCAACAATTGTTGCTTTCGTAAGCACAATTCTTTTTGCTGTTGTGGCTTGGCTTTCACTAGTGAACTCACCTGGTTGGCCAAGAGTAGAACAGAGTTTCTTCAATCTAGAAACAGCTATTGAGGCTCTTCCTGCAGTCCTAGAGGGACTGATGCTAAACCTTCGAGTTCTGCTGTATTCAGCTATTGGGGTTCTAGTTTTTGGTTTGACCCTAGCTCTACTTAGAACCCTTCGTTCGCCTATTTTCACCCCAATCAGATTGCTAGCTAAGGGCTATGTCGATCTATTTAGAGGACTACCTCTAATCATTGTTTTGTATCTAGTTGGCTTCGGTATTCCTGGCCTTCGTCTTGAGTTCTTGGGAAGAATTCCAGTGGAGGTTCTCGGTACTCTAGCTCTCACACTTACCTATAGTGCGTATGTTGCTGAGGTTTTCAGAGCAGGTATTGAAGCTGTTCACCCTTCTCAGAGACTGGCTGCTAGATCTCTTGGCCTTAGCTACTCACAGACCATGCGTTTGGTTGTTCTACCTCAGGCGTTTAGAAAAGTAGCACCACCACTTATGAATGACTTTGTTTCCCTGCAGAAAGACGTTGGTCTTATCTCTGTATTAGGTGCAGTTGATGCTGTTAGAGCAGCACAGATTGAAGTTGCTCAGTTTGCTAACTTCACACCTTATGTTGTTTCTGGGTTGCTGTTTG
>JBJOQP010000076.1:0-3421 GCA_046049845.1 Actinomycetota bacterium | reverse complement strand
AAAAATGCAGTGGAAACACTAAATGAAATTGCGAACCGAGGAATACCAGTCGGATATGTAACAAACAACTCTTCAAGAAAGCCTGAAACTATCGTTCAGCAGCTCGTTGAATTGGGTTTGAATGCCAAACCTGAAGACATCATCTCTTCTGGACAGACTGCGGTTGAACTTCTTCAAACAAAACTTTCTTCTGGGGCAAAAGTTTTGGTTGTTGGTGGCGAGGGGTTGAGAGCTAGAGTCTCAGCGGGTGGTTTTCAAATAGTTGCATCCAGCGATGACAAGCCAGAAGCGGTAATTCAAGGATTCTCACCCGATGTTTCGTGGAGAGATTTAGCAGAAGCTGCTTATTCCATTCAAAACGGAGCAATTTGGGTAGCGACAAACAACGATTGGACCCTGCCACAAGAAAGAGGCCTTGCACCTGGCAACGGAACTTTAGTTGGTGCCGTGCATACTGCTGTGGGTCAGTTACCAATCGTTGCTGGAAAACCTGAACCAGCTATTTTTGAAACTGCACTCAATCTTTATAAGCCGAAGAGCAGCATCTTCGTCGGAGATCGTTTGGACACAGACATTCTTGGATCTAATCGAGCAAACATAAAGAGCGTTCTGGTTCTAACTGGAGTATCAACACGAAAAGATGTTCTGGCTGCAAAGCCAGAGGAGCGTCCGAGCTACATAATCTCCTCTTTAGCTGAGCTCTTGGAAGATTATGTAGAGCCAAAGCAGACCAAGCGAGGCTGGAGCTGCGGTAAGGCTAGTGTTGAATTGTTAGGCGATAAAGTTTTAGTTACAGAAGGTAATCCGCAATCTATAGAAGCACTAAGAGCAGCTTGTATGGTTATTTGGAATTCAGGAAAGCACATTCACTTTTTGAATGTGCAGAGCGAGCTCTACGAAAAGAAGGCATAAATGAACGACAGGCTAAATGAACTCGAAGTTGAACTTGCAAGGATTGCGGAGTTGAGCTTGGAAGAGCAACCTCAGGCTTTTGCAGATCTCAAGTCAAAACTTGAGGCTCAACTAAACTCTGCTTCTGACGAAACCAACGAGTAAGAAGTTGGATCAGAACTCAACACGTCTTGACGTCGCTCTAGTTGATCGAGGTCTTGCTCGATCTAGAAACCAAGCATCAAGTTTGATTGAATCTCGTCGCGTCTTCATAGACGGGAGAGAGGCTAGAAAATCTTCTCAACCTGTTCCTGAAGCAGCCGAGCTAGTTGTTCTTGAAGCAATTGACTATGTTTCCAGAGCCGGACACAAGCTTGCCGCAGCTCTGGAAGAGTTCACAGACATCGAGATTGTTGGCAAAATCTGTCTTGACGTTGGTGCCTCCACAGGAGGTTTCACAGATGTTCTCCTTCGCTATGGGGCAGCAAAAGTAATTGCTCTTGATGTTGGACATTCCCAGTTGTCAGAGTCCTTAGCTGAGAACCGTATGGTTATCAACATTGAGAACTTCAATGCAAGAGACATGACTCAGGAAAACCTTCAGAAAGTTGTCGGTTCAAGACTTGACCAGAAGATTACGGACAGCACTATTTCCCTAGTTGTTGCGGACTTAAGCTTCATTTCACTCACATTGGTTCTGGCTCAGATGAGCCAGGTAGCACCAAAAGCCGACTTTGTCCTGCTTATCAAGCCTCAGTTTGAAGTGGGTAAGAAGTCTTTGGATGCCTCTGGAATCGTCAATGATCACAGACTTCGTGCCTCAGCAATTCGTCAAGTACTTGATGAAGCCAAGGCTCAGGGCCTAAACATCCATGGCCTCATCAAGTCTCCACTGCCTGGAACCCACGGAAATGTTGAGTTTCTGGTTTGGCTTAATTCTGTGGAGACTGACCACAGCATCGATTGGTCTGGCAGAATTGACGAACTAGCTAAAGAACGTGCTTAATTCAAGGAGGCGATTGGGAAGATGAGTGCATCTAGATACATTCTGTTAGTTGCCCATACGGGTCGACTTGAAGCGATCACCGCAACTCAAGAAGCTATTGAACAGCTGGTCTCAGCAAAACTTATCCCTGTCATGACCTCTGAGCAGATCATCGAGATCCAAGAGTTCCAGACCAACCGAAACCAGCCAAGTGATTTTCTCTCTCACGTACAAGAGCTAGGTGTGACTGTTCCAGAGAAGGACTTAGAACTTGTCATGGTTCTCGGTGGTGACGGAACAATCCTCAAGGCAGCTGAAGTTGTAAGAGAAACCGCAACTCCTCTGATGGGCATCAACCTTGGACATGTTGGCTTCCTAGCTGAGAGCGAAAGAGAAGGTTTCTCTAACGCTGTTGCCAGAGTTGTTGATCGCGATTACCTAGTCAAAGAAAGATTGACTTTAGATGTTCGCGTTCTCGTTGGTGGAAAAGAAGTTTTTAGAACCTGGGCTTTGAATGAAGCAACAGTTGAGAAAAGTGCTGCAGAGCGCATGCTCGAAGTCATAGTTGAAATCGACAAGAAGCCACTTTCTAGTTTTGGCTGTGACGGAATCATCATGGCAACTCCAACAGGTTCAACAGCATATGCATTTAGTGCTGGAGGTCCAGTTGTTTGGCCAAGCGTTGATGCGATGTTGATGGTTCCACTTTCAGCGCACGCACTTTTCTCAAGACCAATGGTTATCAGTCCAAGATCACTTCTTGCTGTAGAAGTATTGGACAGATCAGCAGGAACAGGTGTGCTCTGGTGCGATGGCAGAAGAACACATGATCTGCCAGTTGGAGCAAGAGTTGAAGTGTCTAAGTCAGAGAAATCTGTTCGTCTTGCAAGACTCCGCCAAGGTCCATTCACCGACCGTCTAGTAAAGAAGTTTGCACTTCCTGTCACAGGTTGGCGCGGCCCTGAGAACTCAGAGCAAGGCTAGCCAAAGCTACATCAAATGATTGAAAACATCTCTATTCGCGACCTAGGCGTTATTAGCGAAGCTGAACTTAACTTTCATCCCGGCCTAACTGTCCTAACCGGTGAAACCGGTGCAGGTAAGACCATGGTGCTAACCGCTCTTGGCCTCTTGCTCGGTGCTAGAGCAGATTCAGGAATGATTCGTGCTGGCTCAAACCAAGCGGTTCTTGAAGGTCACTGGAAACTGAATTCCGCTAATCCAGCAATCGAGAAAGCCGAGGATGCTGGAGCACTAATCGAAGATGGCGAGCTTCTACTAGTTAGAACAGTTGGAAGCGATTCACGTTCTAAAGCTGCAATCGGGGGCCGGGCTGCACCAGTTGGTCTGCTAAATGAATTGGCTGAACATCTAGTAGTTGTTCATGGGCAGTCAGATCAAATCAGATTGAAATCACCTGTGGCTCAGAGAGCAGCCCTAGATAGATTTGCTGGCGTTCAGCATCAAGAGTTGTTGGCTAGGTATGTAGAAAGTTTCAATGCTTGGAGATCTTCTAAGGCTCAGCTAGATGACTTGTTGAAGAGT
>JBJOQP010000075.1:0-3543 GCA_046049845.1 Actinomycetota bacterium | reverse complement strand
GTTACCAACAGCATCCTGGCCGTCCTTCAGTGTTTCAATTCTGCGGACATCCAAACGCACTGAAGCATAGAACTTTAGAGCCTTACCACCAGCGGTGGTCTCAGGTGAACCAAAGAACACACCAATCTTTTCGCGAAGTTGGTTGATGAAAATTGCGGTTGTCTTGGTGTTGTTCAAAACACCGGTTAGCTTGCGAAGCGCTTGTGACATCAAACGAGCCTGAAGACCCATGTGCGAGTCTCCCATTTCTCCTTCAATTTCTGCTCTTGGAACTAGAGCTGCAACTGAGTCGATAACGATGATATCGATAGAGCCTGAACGAATTAGGGTGTCTGCGATTTCAAGGGCTTGCTCACCTGTGTCCGGCTGGCTAACTAGTAGTGCGTCAATGTCCACACCTAGAGCCTTTGCATACTCAGGATCAAGTGCGTGTTCCGCGTCAATGAAGACTGCAACTCCGCCGGCTTTCTGACAGTTTGCAATAGCGTGCAGTGCAACTGTTGTCTTACCTGAAGACTCAGGTCCGTAAACTTCTACGATTCTTCCCTTAGGGAGTCCTCCGATACCCAAAGCCACGTCCAAAGCAATTGAACCGGTTGGAATAACTTCGATTGGAGCTCTTTCATCTGAGCCCAGGCGCATGACGGAGCCTTTACCGAACTGTTTGTCAATCTGCGCTAACGCAGTGTCTAGTGCTTTATCGCGATCTGATGCTGATGGCATTTTCTTTTCCTTTTCTGCCGCCTAGGCGACTGGTTTTATGCTGTCATGACACTACGAAGAAAATCTGCTTTGAAACTGGTGTCAGTCTGGACTGTTGATAACTTCTACCAATTTCCTTCTGTGGATAGCCTAGCAATATCCGAACAAAATTACGAATAAAAATCTATTCGGCGTGTCCATTTCTCGGCTTTTTGTTCAATCCGTGCCAACGGTCCTTAGGCACGTTTTGGGCCTTACAAATAGACAGCCAGATCTCTTTTGGCTCTAAGCCCGCAGCCAGAGCTGCTTGACCGGTCAAATCCCCAATATCAGTCAAAACCAGGTCCCTGAGCAATACCGCAGCGTACTCAGAACCGAATTCATCGGCCATAAGGGTCTGAAACTCACTAAGTCGCACGATTAGAAGATAACCCCTGTCAGAGCCCTTTAGCGGCAGAAATGCTCACCCAGAGCTAAAAGAACTGCCCCCAAGTAAATCTTGGGGGCAGTTCTCTATAAATACTTATCGAGAATTAGCCATGCTTACTGAATCGAAGCTGGTAACGAACTCTGTTGGCACGGTGTCTGGGATTACGACTGTCTCAACAGCCTCAAATCGCTCAGCTACAAGGTGCATGATCTGTGAAATTGGCACATCTAATGCATAAGCAACAGAAGCCAGAATCTCAGATGAGGCCTCTTTCTGCCCTCTTTCGATCTCGCTCAGGTAACCCAAAGCTACTGCGGCACGGCTGGCCACTTGGCGAAGGGTGTGTCCCTTTTGCTGGCGAAGGTCGCGGAGAACATCACCGATTTCTTGGCGAACTAGAGCCATGTGGATCTCCTCTCAAATAGATGCGAACGCTTAGTTTAGCGAAAGCTTGGTGCACTGGAGTTGCTGTAGAAATAACATACCCGCTTCTTCGGACATTTAGCCCCTAGATTGCTGAATGTTACCTTGGAATTTCGAACTGCTAATTCCGTCTCACTTTAGTAAACCGAATTACTTAGTGAAGTATTCCCGAATGTGAGATAAAGCTGATTCCACTGTTTTAGCCCTAATCGAGGCTCTATCGCCGTCGAAATGCTCTTCCCAGACCTGAACTCCCCTAGCTCCAGCAACTGCAATGAATACAGTTCCAACAGGTTTACCGTCCTGCTCCAGAGGGCCTGCAACACCGGTAGTCGCTACCCCCAGGACCTGGTCGGTGGAGAGCAATAGTTGAAGGGAAAATCTTGATCGAATACCTTCGGCCATTTGAGCTGCAACCTCTGGATCAACGGCTCCTTGCTCTTTCAAAAGACTTCTGTTTACCCCTAAAGCAGATGACTTCAATTCACCTTGGTATGCCACGACTGAACCGAGAACAACATTTGAAGCACCTGATACTGAAACCAGTTCACTGCACAGCAGACCACCGGTTAGCGACTCAGCGATGGCTAGCTTCAAACCCTTCTTTTCAAGAAGGTCTAGAACTTCTTTAGCACTCATGATCTTGAGTCCTTGAAGTACTGGAAAGCTGACCACCAGGTTAGGAATAGTGCAACATAGATTAGTGAATATCCGATATCGAAGTACTGGTTAGCCAGTAATTGATTCAGTGGAGAAATGAGATAACCAATTGCAATTGCTTGCACGATTGTCTTGGACTTACCGCTAGCTGAGGCTGGAATCACTTTATTCTTCACAACGACCAATCGGTACGCGGTCATGGTAACTTCACGAACCAAAATTGCAATCGTTGCCCACCATGGAACAACATTCAAAATTGATAGCACGATGAAAGATCCACCGAACAATACTTTGTCTGCGATTGGATCAATAAGTTTTCCAAGATTAGTGACGGTGTTTTGTTTTCTAGCAATGGCCCCATCTATACCGTCGCTTGCAGCAATCAAGATAAAAGCTAAAAGCGAAATCCAGTTGGTTGCCCCTGAAGTGGAGTAAGAAGTTAGAAGGAACCAAAGAAAGACAGGTGTAACGGCAATCCGACCAAAGGTGACTAGGTTAGCTGCGTTCAACACTCTAAAACCCTACTCTTACTGTCTGCCCGTTAGTTGCCAAGCATCGCCATCGTCTTCATCGTCTTCCGTAGCTGGAGGAACGAAGTCAGAGAACTCTCCTGCTCCCATAGCACTTTGATCAATAGCGTCAGCAGCTTGAATCATTGCCTCAGTTGCTTTCGCACCAGTCTCGCCGCGGAGCTGAGCAAGAACAGTCGGAAGATCTTCAGGTCTAACCATCACATCTCGAGCCTTAGAGCCTTCGCTAGGGCCAACGATGTTTCTTGATTCAAGAAGATCCATCAAACGTCCTGCCTTAGCAAAACCAACTCGAAGTTTTCTCTGCAGCATAGAAGTTGAACCGAACTGTGAAGAAACAATAAGCTCTGCTGCCTGAAGCAATACTTCTAGATCATCTCCGATGTCTGCATCAACGACATTTCTAGTTGCGACTTCGTTCACATCTGCACGATACTCAGGCTGCATTTGTTGCTTCACGTGAGTAACGATTGCGACTAGCTCACCCTCGCCCACCCAGGCACCTTGAACACGCATTGGTTTGTTGGTTCCCATTGGTGAGAACAATGCATCACCTTGACCGATAAGCTTCTCAGCTCCAGGCTGGTCCAAGATAACTCTTGAATCAGTTAGCGACGACACTGAGAAAGCAAGACGGCTTGGAACGTTCGCCTTGATTAGACCTGTCACAACATCTACCGAAGGTCGTTGAGTTGCTAGAACAAGGTGGATACCTGCTGCACGAGCCAGCTGAGTGATTCTCACAATCGAGTCTTCAACTTCACGCGGAGCCACAATCATTAAGTCTGCAAGCTCATC
>JBJOQP010000074.1:0-3630 GCA_046049845.1 Actinomycetota bacterium | reverse complement strand
ATGGCTTTTGTGTTATCAAATCTTTACAGATGGTAAACAAATGCCCAAAAGACAGCAAAATGACCCATTATTTGGGCATTTTGTGCTGATTTTGGCTATGCGTCGGCTGGATACCTTGAACCATCGGCAAAGTTACCGAAAAGGAAGCCTTCGCCCTCGGTTACGGACTGAACTAGAAGGTCTCCACCAACGAAGCAGCCTCTCCAGCTAGCGCCTCTACCACCAAAGGTTTCAGCCTTGTCTCCTCTAGATCTTGGCTTATTTATGCCAAATTTGAAGGCTTGAGACTCCTCTTTGACTCTTTCAGCTAGGGCTAGATCGTCTGTTGCTAGGGAACTAACTAGGTTTCCGTTAGATACGTTCATGGCAGCAATCAGTTCAGCCTCGGATTCGGCTAGAACAATGGAATCTAGAGGTCCAAAAGGCTCACTGTGGTGAATCGACCAGGTTGTTGGTGGTTCCAAGATGGTGTGCGGGGCAATATAGGCAGATCTTTCCTGGCCATTGAGGAATGTTCCATCATCAAGGCTTCCTACATATAGAGGTACTGCTCCTCTTAATACAGCCTCATCGAAGGATCTTTCAAGTTCTGCGACCTTCTTTGAGCTGATGACTGGTCCGAAGTGAAGTTCAGGGAAATCATCCTCTGGGTTGGCAACCGCTAGAGGGTGTCCAAACTTTAGACCTTTAACCACATCTAAATACATCTCTAAGAACTCAGGGAAAAGGTTTCTCTGAACTACGTAGCGAGGATAAGCGGTGCAACGCTGTTTAGCGTATTCAAATCCCTTGGTTAGGTGAGCGGCTAGTTCACTCCAGTTTGGCTTGCCCCATACACCCCATGAGTTCAAACCTTCTTGTTCCAGAATGTGGCGGGTAGCTAGAGAGGTTAGAGAGGTAGCAGCTGCACGACCGTTGTTTCGTCCTCCAACGAATGCTAGAGCTCCTAGATCTGAAGAGCTAACTAGAGCGGGAGCAAGTTCAGCTCCTGAACCAGAGATAAGTGTCACCGGTAGTCCTGCTCTAGCCATCATGGCGTGAGCCAGGGTAAGGGCGTGGAAACCACCTTGGGTAGGTGTCTTAGCAATAACAGCGTTACCCGCAAGTAGTTGGACTAGTTCAGCATGAACTAGAACAGATAGCGGGTAGTTCCAGCTAGCAATGTTAGAGATAGGACCACGAAGTGGTGTTCTGCCAATCATCTGGCGATCTATCTCTTCTAGATACCATTCGACACCTTCTATACAGCGGTCAACATCAGCACAAGCTAACTTCCATGGCTTACCAATTTCCCATAGAAGAAGGAGAGCAATTAGGTCTCTTTGCTCACGAATAAGTTCAAGGGCTTTAGAAACTTTTGCTTTTCTTTTATCGAGAGAAGTTTTTGACCATGGTTCGTGCATCTTGATTGCTTTATCGACTGCATCCTGGCTTTGAGCGAGGGAGAGCATGGTTGGACCAATGATGAAGCTTTGATCAACCGGAGTTTGGTGAGGTTGCTGAACACCGATGGAAACCCATTCGCCACCAACGAGGTTTCTTATGGAAGAGGTATCAAATGCCTCTGGAGCTGCTTGTCTTGCACGCTCGAACGTAGATGCGAAATCAGTGCCGCTTTTTAGTGTTAGGTCCATATGTGAGTTAAGCACAAAAACCCAACGAAACGGGCAAATCTTGGGCTAAATCACGAAATTGTGAGAATAAAGGTGTCGTCCATGTCGTTATCTGGGGCGGCCTTGCCAAGCTTCATCTTTATTTCCTCAGCACCAATTCGATGAGCCTTAAAGGTGTTTACTTCAGCATCATCTGGGTAGCCAATAGCGATACCGTAAATAAGTTTGTAGCCCTTTGGGATCTTGAATTCTTCGTGGACAGCCTTAGGCCAGATAGCCACTGCTCCTTGAGCACAGGTTCCTAGACCTTTAGCGTGAGCACTGAGCATTAGGTTCTCTGCGAACAGACCTGCATCGTTAGCAGCGAACACAGACAATCCCTTATGGATGAAAACAAAGATCTCAACAGGAGCATTGAAGAACTCATAGTTCTTAGCCCATTGAGCATCTCTAGCTTTTCTATCTCCTCTAGCAACTCCGAGCATTCCGTAGAGTTCTTTGCCAACTCTCTTTGCTCGAGGTTGGAGTGATTTTGGATATGCCTTCATGATTGGGTAATCACTTAGCGGCCAGGCCTTAGGAGTGAAGAAGAATTTGATTTTGTCTTTCAAGCTACCGCTAGTCATACCTGACCCAACAGCCCATCTCTCAAGCATGTCTTTGGAGATACGATCTCTAACTTCACCAGAAGCAACTGCAACTAGGAAAGGTCTGGTGTTACTCCAGCTAGGTGCTGTTAGTCCGTCTTCGATTAGCTCGTCAATAATCTTGCTATCAACTGGAGTTGATTTAAAGGAACGAGTAGTTCTTCTACTTGCTAGAAAGTCACTGAAATCTTTTGATTTGATCATGACTAAAGGCTACCAAGTGCTCTATCCGTGAAGTTTGCGAAGCTCTACTTTTCTGTTGCACGCCTTAGAACCCCAGGCAGCTAGTTCTTTAGCTTCATCTTCAGATTCTGCTGAAATAATCCAGAAACCAGCCATGAACTCAGTAGTTTCATGAAGAGGACCTAAGGTAAAGATTCCAGCACCTGCTCGGTTGTCTAAGACACTTGCTGAGCTTGGGTCTTCAATCCCACAAGCCATGATCAACTGACCCTTTGATGAAAGGTGGTCATTGAACTCGTCAATTGCAGCCATCTCATTTGAATCAGCTGAATTACTTCTGTCATCTATTACTGCGATTAGGAATCTCATTGGAACCTCTCTCAAGAATCAGCAATATTCTAGCCATCGAATAGTCAGCGGATAGTCTTGGCTCATGGCTAGAGTTGCACAAACTAAGGGAGGGTTTCCTCCTAAAATTTGTGCTACCTGCAAGAAGCCTTTTGAATGGCGTAAGAAGTGGGAAAGAGACTGGGACAACGTTCTCTACTGTTCCAAGAAATGTAAATCAGCATGATTGAAAGAATCATCTACATTCCTTTTGATCATCTGAACCTCTCTCACGGCGCATTAGCCAAGGCAAACCCTAAAACTGATCTAGTTGTTTTAGTTGAGAGCAAACGAATGGTTACAGGCAGAGATTGGCATAAAGAACGTTTGTTCTTCTTGATCTCTTCGGCCAGACACTTTGTGAAAGAGCTTGAGGCTAAAGGCTTTGAGGTTCAATACATCAAGGCAGCTAGCACCATTGAAGGGCTTGAGAAAGCTCAGAAGTCCTTACCTAAGCCAGTGAAGATTGTTTGTGCTGAACCTTCATCTATAAAGCAGTTTGAACAACTACAGACCTATGGCGTTGAGTTTGTTCCAAATGATTTCTTCCTAACTCCTAGAGAACTTTTTAGAGAATGGGCCTCTAAGCAGAAGTCTTTTGTGATGGAGAACTTCTATCGACTACAAAGAACCCGACTTGGAATCTTGGTGGAAGATGGCAAGCCAGTTGGAGGTCAATGGAACTTTGACCAAGACAACAGGCTTCCACCGCCGAAGAACTACACCTGGCCTGCATACCTCGAACAAGAAAGAGATGAAATAGATGCTGAGGTTGCTAAGGAATTAGATCTAGAGCTGAG
>JBJOQP010000073.1:0-3705 GCA_046049845.1 Actinomycetota bacterium | reverse complement strand
TCATCAGGTTCAGGTAAATCAACTCTGTTGAGATCAGTGAACCTAATCGAAGAGATTAGCGATGGTCAGATTCTGCTCAACGATGTTGATATCTCAGACCCTAGAGTGAATCAGGACGAGGTTAGAAGACAGATTGGTTTGGTGTTCCAAGCCTTCAACCTATTTGCTCACCTATCCATTTTGGAAAACATCACACTAGCTCTAAGACATGTTCAAGGGCTAACAGCAGCTGAAGCAAAGAGCAGAGCTCTAGTTCTTTTGGAAAGAATCGGTCTTGCTGAGAAAGCTGATGAGTATCCTGACAAGCTATCTGGTGGTCAACAGCAGAGAACTGCGATTATTCGTGCTGTTGCTCTAAACCCAACCTTGCTTCTCCTGGATGAAGTAACAAGTGCTCTAGACCCTGAGCTAGTTGGCGAAGTCCTTGAACTTATTAGAGATCTAAAGGCTTCAGGAACTTCTATTTTGATGGCAACCCATGAGCTCTCCTTCGCTAGGGACGTGGCGGACTGGGTGGTCTTCCTTGATGGGGGAGTAATCATTGAAGAGGGGCCTGCCAAGGACTTCTTTGAGAACCCACAGATGCCTAGAACTAAAGAGTTTCTCCAGAGACTTCGCTCAAGAGCCGGAGAGTAGTAGAGGCTTAGGTAGGCTTAACTAAGCCAGCAACGACGTTGGCTACGAGACTATTTAGGTTGTGAAACAAATGCGTATTTTGCTTGTAGGAGCTGGCGGCGTTGGAGATGCTATTGCCAAGATTGCAGCAACAAGAGATTTCTTCGAAGAGATGGTCGTTAGCGATTATGACCAGTCGAGAGCAGATAAGACCATTGCCTGGATTCAGGACAAGTATGGCGATGAGGTAGCTTCAAGATTCAGTTCATCCAAGATTGATGCCTCTAACGCGGCATCAATGGCTGCACTAATTACAGAGCTAAACATCACACACGTTCTAAACGCTGTTGAGCCTAAGTTCGTTCAGACTATTTTCTCTGCTTGCTACACAGCAGGAGTTCACTACTTAGACATGGCGCTTAGCCTCAGTGAAGCAAATGAAGAAGACCCATTCCACAAGACAGGTATCAAGCTTGGTGACTCACAGTATGCACTGCACGAGCAGTGGGAGAGAGCTGGAAAGCTCGCTCTAGTTGGTATCGGTGTTGAGCCGGGCCTTAGCAACGTGTTTGCTAGATATGCTGCTGATTACCTATTCAGTGAGATTGATGAAATCTCAGTTAAAGATGGTGGAAACCTAAGTGTTACTGATGATGACGGCAATGAAATCTTTGCTCCATCATTCTCAATTTGGACAACTATTGAAGAGTGTTTGAACCCACCTACTTTGTTTGAAAAGAAGAAGGGTTGGTTCACAACCGAACCATTCAGCGAGCCAGAGATCTTCGAATTCCCTGAAGGTATTGGTGCAGTTGAGTGTGTTAACGTTGAGCACGAAGAAGTAACCATGCTTCCTAGAACTATGGATGCTGGAAGAGTTACCTTCAAGTTCGGTCTTGGATCTGACTTCATTGGAGTTCTAAAGACCCTTCACATGCTTGGTCTAGATTCAACTAAGCCAGTTCGTGTTCGTTCAGCTCAAGGTCCAGTCGAGGTTGCTCCTAGAGATGTTGTTGTTTCAGTTCTTCCAGATCCAGCAACTATTGGACCTCGCATGACAGGTAAGACCTGTGCTGGTGTTCTAGTTACTGGTAAGAGTAAAGATGGTTCACCAAGAGCCACTTACCTCTATCACGTAGCGGATAACGCAGTGACAATGGCAGCTATTGAAGCTCAGGCAGTTGTGGCTCAAACAGCTTTCAACCCAGTTATTGCCCTAGAACTATTAGCTACTGGTGTTTGGGAGGGTGTTGGAGTGATGGGCCCAGAAGAGTTCGATCCAAAGCCTTTCCTTGATCTCATGAGCTCGTCTACTGGTTACCAGGAGAAGTGGGTTTCTCAGGAACGTCTACCAGCAAGTCCGCTAAGACACCCATAGAAGAGGAAGGCATGTCAATTCAGAATCAGAATCACTTCGATGTCATCATCGTTGGATCTGGTTTTGGCGGCTCTATCTCTGCTCTGCGATTGACTGAAAAGGGCTATAAGGTTCTGGTCATAGAAGCAGGTGCTCGTTTCAAGGACACTGACTTTGCCAAGACATCATTCAATCTCAAGAAGTTCCTATTCTTTCCAAGGCTTGGCCTTAGAGGAATTCAGAGAATAGACCTTCTCAAGAATGTGATGGTCATGTCAGGTGCTGGTGTTGGCGGAGGCTCTTTGGTTTATGCAAACACTTTGTATCGTCCACCGACAACATTTTTTAAGACTGGTTCCTGGGCCAAGATGTGTGATTGGGAAAAAGAGCTAGCCCCTTACTATTCGCAGGCAGAAAGAATGCTTGGTGTTGAAGTAAATACTTACATGTCACCTGCTGATATCGAACTAAAGAAGGCAGCAGACAAGCTGGGCTACGGCGATACTTTCCAAATGGCACCTCTCGGCATCCACTTTGGTGAGCCTGGTAAAGAAGTTGAAGACCCTTACTTTGGTGGAGTGGGTCCTTCTAGAACTGGCTGTATTAACTGTGGCGAGTGTATGACTGGTTGCAGACACGGAGCTAAGAACACTCTTGTCAAGAACTACCTATATCTTGCCGAACAAGCAGGTGCCAAGGTAATTGCCAACACAACCGTTACTAACATCATCGATTCCGCTGCTGGTTATGAAGTCCAAACTAGACACTCATCTTCGAGTGGTTGGATTAGGAAGAACACCTTTACTTCAGATCAGATCATCATTGCAGCAGGTGCACTAGGTAGTGCCAAGCTCCTGCATAAAGTAAGAGCTAAAGGCAATCTGCAGGGAATTAGTTCAACGTTAGGTTCTCTGAGTAGAACCAATAGCGAGTCTCTACTCGGTGTTGTTGCCAAGGGTAAAGAAATTGACTTCTCACTTGGTTCTTCAATTACATCAAGTGTCTTCCCTAATGAACACACCCACGTTGAGCCAGTTAGATATGGCAAAGGCTCAGGCTTCATGGGAATCATGGAAAGCATCATGGCTTCAGGACCAAAAGGTCAGAAGCCGACTTTTTGGAGACTAATAGTAAATAGCATCAGGAAGTTTGGCTCATTGCCAAGTATGTATAACCTTCGCACCTGGCCTGAGCGGACTTTGATTCTCTTGGTTATGCAATCACGAGATAACTCGCTAACTACCTTTAGTAAAAGAGGACTGTTAGGAAGAAAACTAACCTCACGCCAAGGTTATGGAGAAGTGAACCCTGCATGGGTTCCAGAGGGGCACAAGCTAGCTAAAGAACTTGCGGACCAGTTCAATGGCACAGCAGGTGCTGTTATTACAGAACCTTTTGGTATTCCAATGACCGCCCACTTCCTAGGCGGATCTGTCATTGCTCCGAATGCTAATGAAGGTGTTCTAGATGGTTATCTAAGAGCGTTTGGTCAGCCAGGGCTTCACATCCTCGATGGTTCAGCATTGTCTGCCAACCCAGGAGTGAATCCATCTCTCAGCATTGCAGCTCAAGCTGAATGGGCATGTGCGTTCTGGCCTAACAAGGGTGAAGCGGATACTCGTCCTGAATTAGGAAAAGAGTTCAAGATCATTGCTCCAGTGAAACCAATTAGCCCAGTGGTTCCTAAGGGTGCAGTTGGTGAACTAAGACTTGAAGTGAAAATCAAGTAATTA
>JBJOQP010000072.1:0-3777 GCA_046049845.1 Actinomycetota bacterium | reverse complement strand
GGATGGAACTCCAACCAAGTCAAACCTAGGAGCTAACGCAATCCTTGGTGTTTCACTTGCTAACGCTCGTGCAGCTGCTGAGTCAACTGGTCAGCCGCTATACCGTTACCTAGGTGGACCTAACGCCTACACACTTCCTGTTCCTCTGATGAACATCATCAACGGTGGTTCTCACGCTGACAACGGTGTTGACATCCAGGAGTTCATGATTGTTCCAATTGGTTTTGATTCATTCTCAGAAGCACTTCGTGCAGGTACTGAGGTTTATCACTCACTAAAGGCTCTATTGAACTCAAAGAACCTAGCAACTGGTCTTGGTGATGAGGGTGGCTTTGCTCCTGATCTACCAACTAACCGTGCAGCTCTAGAACTTATCTCAGAAGCAATCAATGGTTCTGGTTTTGTTCTAGGTAAACACTTCGGTCTTGCTTTAGATGTTGCTGCTACAGAGTTCTATGACGAAAAGACAGAGCGTTACAGCTTTGAAGGTAAAGAACTAACTCGTGAAGAAATGATTTCTTACTACGAGACACTAGTTGCGGACTTCCCACTAGTTTCTATCGAAGACCCACTAGCTGAAGATGACTGGGCTGGTTGGACAAAGATTACTGCTGCATTGGGTAACAAGGTTCAGCTTGTTGGCGATGACTTGTATGTAACAAACCCTGCTCGTTTGCAGAAGGGTATTGATGAACTAGCAGGTAACGCAATCTTGGTAAAGGTTAACCAGATTGGAACTCTTACAGAGACTCTAGATGCAGTTGCTCTAGCTCAGAGATCAGGCATGAAGGCAATCATCTCTCACCGTTCGGGTGAAACAGAAGACACCTTCATCGCTGACCTAGCGGTTGCTACTAACGCTGGACAGATCAAGACTGGTGCTCCTGCTCGAAGTGAAAGAGTTGCTAAATACAACCAGCTGCTTCGTATTGAAGAAGAACTACAAGACGCTGCTTACTATCCAGGTGCAGCTGCTTTCCCTCGTTACAAGGCTTAGTTAGATAAAGATGTCGAAGGGTCCAGGCAGGAAGGTCAATGTTCGAGCATCTGCTCCAACAAAGATCGGAACTGTTAGACAAAGAGTAACCAGCAGGTTCTCTTGGACTCCTTCTACCTTTGTCACAGTCATTCTTATCTTCTTTGGTGTTTCTTCTGTTGGTCCTAGAATCAGCGACTACATCGTCATGCAGACTCAGATTAATCAACTACAGGCAAAGCTAGATGCTGCTAAAGAGAACCTAGAGAACATCACCGAAGAAAAGAAGCGCTGGGATGACCCTGTTTATATCAGAGCTCAAGCTAGAGACAGATTGTTCTATGTTGTTCCAGGAGAGATCAGCTATCTAGTTCTAGATGCTGATGGCCTAAACCTCTCTGACACCACTGGAACTGTTGGAGCACTGCTGGCTCAAAAGAAGAGCAGTGCTGACTTTTCTCAAACTATCGGAACTACAAAGAAAGACTGGGCTAAGGGCTTATTGCAATCGGTCATTAGAGCAGGTCTAGATCAACCAGTTTCCGACACCAAGTCTTCAGCTAGTAAATAATGCCAATAACTAAAGCAACAGAAGCAGATCTTGCTGAGATGCAAGCTCAGCTTGGCCGACCTATGCGTGATGTTTTAGGTATTGCCGCTAGATGTGTTTGCGGCAAACCTATGGTTGTTCAAACATCTCCAAGACTCTCTCACGGTGAACCTTTCCCAACCTTCTACTACCTAACTCACCCTGCTACCTCAGCTGCTCTTAGTGGGTTAGAGGCAGAAGGGTTTATGGTCACTTTGGCAGAGAAGCTCGCTCAAGATGAAGCATTGGCTGCTAACTACCTAGAGGCTCATAATGCCTATATCAAAGAGCGTGAAGCTATTGATGTGGTGGAGGAAATAGCAGGAATTAGTGCTGGGGGAATGCCTACTAGAGTCAAGTGTCTGCATGCTTTAGCTGCTCATTCACTAGCTAAAGGCCCTGGATTCAACATAATTGGCGATCTGAGCCTTGAAGCAGCAGGGTTTGATGCCAACAAGTGCAGATGTAAGGTTTCTAAACCAGTAAAATCAGAGGAGCGCACAGTTGCTCTCACACAAAGCCCGAAAAACTTAGGAAATACCAGCATGCAAAAAATCTTGATCGTCGGTGGCGGTTACGCCGGTTTCTACACAGCATTCAAACTAGAGAAACTCCTAGGTAAAGGTGAAGCAGAGGTCACACTAGTTGATCCACTTCCATACATGACTTACCAGCCGTTCCTTCCAGAGGTTGTTGCAGGTTCCATTGAGGCTAGACACACAGTTGTCTCTCACCGCAGACACCTAAAGAAAACCAACATCATCAATGGTTCTATGACCAACATTGACCACGCGAACAAGGTAGCAACACTTTCTGTTCCAGGTGTTGGCGATGTCAAGCAGTCTTACGACCAGGTCATTGTCACAGCAGGTGCTGTTTCAAGAACTTTCCCAATTCCAGGTGTTGCAGATAACGCAATTGGTCTAAAGACCGTTGAAGAAGCAGTTGAGATCCGTAACCGCATCCTGACCAACTTTGACAAGGCAGTAAACATGCCTGCAGGTCCTGCTCGTGACAGATTGCTTACCTTCGTAGTTGTTGGTGGAGGTTTTGCTGGTATCGAAGTATTCGCTGAAATGCGTAACCTAGCTTCTTACCTACTTCGTTACTACCCAACTCTTACATTCGCTGATGTTCACTTCCACCTAATTGAAGCTATGGGCAGAATCATGCCTGAGGTTTCACAGAAGACTTCTGAATGGGTTCTTGCTGACCTAGATCGTCGTGGAGCAAAGGTTCACCTAAACACTCAGCTAGTTTCAGCTGCTGATGGAGTTATTGAACTTTCTACAGGTGAGAAGTTTGAGAGCGATGTAATCGTTTGGACTGCTGGTGTTATGGCATCTCCATTTGTAAAGAACACTGATCTACCTCTAGATGAAAGAGGAAGAATCCTTGCTCTACCAACTCTTCAGGTTAATAAAGATGGTGTTGCTCTAGAAGGAGCATGGACAGCTGGAGACGTATCAGCAGTTCCAGATCTTTCTGGTGGCGGTGTTGGTGGCTTCTGTGTTCCTAACGCTCAGCACGCTGTTCGTCAGGGCAAGCTTCTTGCTAAGAACATTGTTTCTACTCTTCGTAACGAAGGCATCACTGAGTACAAGCACAAGAACCTAGGAGCAGTTGCAGGTCTTGGTCTATACAACGGTGTATTCCAGTCAGGCAAGATTGTTCTAAAGGGTTTCTTAGCTTGGTGTGCTCACCGTGTTTACCACGGTCTAGCTATGCCAATGTTTGAGCGTAAGCACAGAGTAATCATGGGCTGGGTTTCAAACTTTGTCTTCAAGCGTGACATTGTCTCTATCGCAGCTACTGAGAACCCTCGCCAGATCTTTGAAACCTGGGCATCACGCCCTAAGGCTTAATTAGAACTTAATAGGTGCGCCCCCATAGCCCAATGGCAGAGGCAGACGACTTAAAATCGTCCCAGTGTGGGTTCGAGTCCCACTGGGGGCACCGTCCTAGTTCGCTTAGAGAATACTGAGATTAGCCCCCATTAGCCCTACAAAACCCTAGGCTTATTTCAATGCCGCTAGGTGCGGTTCTAAAAAGGAGATGCAATGTTAGAAACTCTGTTGGTTGTATTGGCTGTAGTCGTAATTGGTGGCCTATGGTTTGTCAGCATGCGAAACGGACTTGTCCGTCTAAACGTTCGTGTTGATGAAGCCTGGAGCGACATTACTGTTCAACTAAAGCGCAGAGCAGATCTAAT
>JBJOQP010000071.1:0-3818 GCA_046049845.1 Actinomycetota bacterium | reverse complement strand
GACGGTGGGATTTGAACCCACGGTGGGCTTTCACCCACACAACTTTTCGAGAGTTGCACCTTCGGCCGCTCGGACACGTCACCGTAAATCAGGTTACCCCATAGGAAATAGCGGGTTTTAACGCTTTTTAGCGAAGAATTCCTTTAGCTGTGCACTGGTTTCAGTCAGCAAAATCTCTGGAATTACCTCTATTTCCGAGCCAAGACGCTTATCTCTGACCAGGTCATACAGGGAACCTGTTGCTCCGACCTTCTCATCCCAAGCTCCAAATACCACTCTTGAGATCCTTGCCGCTTGGATTGCTCCTGCACACATCACGCATGGTTCCAAGGTGACTACTAAAGTCAAGCCATTTAGACGCCAATCCCCCAGCGTTTCTGCTGCTTCTCTAATAGCGAGGATTTCAGCATGGGCAGTTGGATCTCCTGAAAGTTCGCGTTCGTTTCTGCCTCGGGCAATAATCTCGCCCTGTTCGTCAACAATGACTGCACCCACTGGCACATCATCTGACACATCCATGGCTATCTGAGCTTCAACTAATGCTGCTCTCATATATGGAATCCAGGTCTGGTTCACTACATCCACCTCACTAACGCTAGATTTAGCCTATGCGGATTCACGTGGCAGACCACCCATTAGTAACTCACAAGTTGACTGTTCTTAGAGATAAGAGCACCCCATCCCCTGTTTTTAGACAGCTGGTTGAAGAACTTGTTACCTTATTGGCCTATGAGGCCACAAGAGAAGTCAAGACAACCGAGGTAACTATTCAGACGCCGGTAGTTGAAACCAAGGGTAGAAAACTTTCCAAGCCTCGTCCGATCATCATCCCTATCTTGCGTGCAGGTTTGGGAATGCTTGAAGGAATCGTAAAACTTCTTCCAACTGCTGAAGTTGGTTTCTTAGGTATCAAGAGAAATGAAGAAACTCTTGAGCCTTACACATATGCAAACCGTCTGCCAGATGATCTCACTGGTCGACAGGTATTCATCATTGACCCAATGCTTGCTACCGGTGGAACACTAATCGATTCGATTGATTATGTTTTTGAAAAAGGTGCAACCGATGTCACCTGCATTTGTCTTCTAGGAGCTCCTGAAGGTTTAGCTGCAGTGGAGAAGCATCTTGGAGACAGAGACGTAAAGATTGTCTTAGGTGCTCTTGATGAAAAACTTAATGAACTTGGCTACATCGTTCCAGGTCTAGGTGACGCTGGTGACCGACTCTACGGTCTGGCTGACTAACTGTTCTTTAGAGAACCAACAATTACTTTCACTAGAGAAGCAATTGTTTCTGCTGTCTCTTGGTAAACAGCTTCACTCTTGCCATAAGGATCTGGCACATCTTCAATCTGGTCTAGTCCAGCGTTTGCGTATTCAGATATGGTGAATAGTTTTCCACTTGCAGCTGGGAATCTCTGACCCAGTTCAATCTTTTGACTCTGGGTGAAGGTAAGAATCACATCTGCAGCTTCAACTGCTTCAATTGAGAGCAGTTTGGAGCTGTGCTCTGTTGGACTATAGCCAAGCCCGTTCAAGGCTTCTATTGCGTGTGGGTTGATTGGTGAACCCTCTTGGGCATCAAGTCCAGCCGAGGTGGCGTGGGCTGAAAGGTCTCTGGCTTGCTGGTTGAAAATCTGTTCGGCCATCGGGGATCTGCACGTATTACCTGTGCAGACAAAGAGGATGTTTAGGTCTGAATTAGACACGGACACCTTCCTCTCTCAGCTCATGAAAACTACTTTCCCGATTGGGCGTTTTCAACTTGACGCACTTGGCTTCTGGTCCTAAAGTTTATGTCATGACTAACACCGCTATTTCAAACACCATGTCGGAGGCGACTGTAATTCGCCCTGTCATGATGAGCGCTGTTATGTGTATGCGAATGTGTCGCTAACTTTCTAGCCGGCTAAGCCCGCTTCCAAACAAGTTACGACACCAACACCCCAGAAATAAGTCCTCTTTAGGCATACCCACTTCCGCATACACAATCAAAGGATTAGAAAAATGACCACCACCGTAAACCCATTTGTAAGAAACGAAATCACTGAGACGCAGGCCCGTGGCTTCGCACTTTACGTCGGCATCGACGAAGCAACTGCAATAGCTAATGGCACTTCTCTTGGAGCAATAGTTGCTGCTCTTAGAAACACTCTTGAAGAAATAGCTCCTGGACTCTCGGCAGAAACATTCGCATCTGTTGCTCTAGCAAAGGCTGGAACTGGCGGACGAAACGTTGACGTTGTTAGAGCGGCTTTATCTGACCCTAAGGCTCTAGAGCGTTTTGTTGATAAGACAGAAGATGATGCTGCTAAGGGTGTTGTCATCGATCTGCAGAGAAGAAAAGTATTCATCGATGGCGACAAAGCAGAACTAACCAGCAAAGAGTTCTGTGTCTTGGAGTACCTAGTTAGACACCAAGGAATCACAATTTCTAGAGATGAGCTAATTAGCACTCTTTGGAATTGCGGCGGTGGCCAAGACATCTATGGAAGAACAATCGATGTTCACATTAGAAGATTGAGATCACGTCTAGTTGGTAACGAAGATATCGTCAGAACAATTCGTGGCGAAGGTTATCGTTTCGACAAGCACCCAGACGTGCTGATTGAAGGAATATAAAAAGTAGGCTTGCTCTATGCCTGAATCCCTCGTGTATGAAGAGTTGCTCTCTCGTCTAACTGACGAAAGCATCAGTCTCATCGACCGAGGAATCGCGATGCCAATCATTGTTATTGATGGCAGAGCTGGAGCAGGAAAATCTACCGTTGCTCTTGATCTTCAAAACGAACTATTTCGCTCAGGTGAATCCATGCCAAGAATCATCCACATGGATGATCTATATGAAGGATGGAATGGATTAGCCCTTGGAGCAGAATATTTACAGCGAGTAGTTCTTGCCCCACTACTAAGTAGTGGAACTTCTTCATGGCAAGAATTCAACTGGGAAACAAACGAAAGGGAACGTTGGAGAGAATTCTCCGGTGGAACTCCCCTAATCATTGAGGGCTGCGGATCACTGAACCGATACACCAGCACAATTGCTCATCTAACTATTTGGCTAGATGTTCCAGAAGAAGTTAGAAAACAGCGTTGGCTAGAACGCGATGGGCATATCTTTGATCAATACTTTGATTCCTGGGCCGCGCAGGAACTTGATTTCATAGCCAGAGAGAAGTCCCCTGAATTTGCTCAGTTTGGCTTAGCTAGTTCTTCTGTTTAGAAGCCAGATGCGGATTCCTGCAATCAAGCTTGCAGTAATAAACACACCAGCAATTAGATACGAAGCATTCTTAACCAAAGGAATGCTCGCTGAGAAATAGCCAGCCATAGTTAGACCAACTCCCCAGGCTAATGCTCCAACAAGGTTGGCACTGAAGAACTTGTAGTAGTTCATGTTGGAAATACCAGCAACCACAGGGACGAAGACTCTAGCCCAAGGCATGAAACGAGCAATCACAACTGCCCACCAACCCCAAGCTTTGAATAGAGCTTCGCTCTTTTCAATACCTTTTTTGATCCATTTACCTTTGCGTTTATCTAGGTAAGGCCTGCCGTAGTGACGACCAAGTGTGTAGCCAACCTGATCTCCCAACCAAGCTGCGATTCCAACACCGGTTGCCATAACCCAGATGTTCACATCTCCTGCATTCGCAGCAGCGATTAGTCCAGCAGCAAATACTAAAGAGTCACCGGTGATAAATGGGATGAAAGCACCAATGAGCAAACCGGTTCCAGCAAATACCAGACCCCATACGGCTAGATAGAAAAGTGTCGCGCCTAAGTTGGGGAACCAGCCTGCAATTTCTTGGCTTATAG
>JBJOQP010000070.1:0-3936 GCA_046049845.1 Actinomycetota bacterium | reverse complement strand
ATATCAAGATCATCACTGAGATTGATGATGCAAACACAGGTGAAGCACTAACTGTTGCGACTGAAGGACAGGTTATTACTGTTCGCTCTCAAGAGATCATTGCTCGTGTTACAGCCCAAGCTTCAAGAAGACCAGGACTTGCAGCCGTTGTTCTTGATCTATTGGACTTTGATGGGGATGAGATTTACTTCGCTGATGTTCCTGCCTTACACGGTAAGACATATGCAGATGCCCTTCTAGCATTCAATGATGCATCAGTAATTGGTTTGCTAAACGAAGACGGCACAGCACATGTGAACCCTCCTCAGAACTACAAAATCAAAAAGGGTATGAAGGTCATCGCAATCGCGGAAGATGATGACAAGGTCGTCTACACAGGCGTGCGAGAGGACATTGCAAAGTCCAAGGTGAAGCCAGTCGAAAGAGCAAAGGACGGTGCAGAGCACCTTCTGATTATTGGTTGGTCTTCTATGGGTAGAACTGTGCTGAACGAGCTGGCAAGCTTCCTACCTAAAGGTTCGACTGTCCACATTGTTGCTCAGTCTAGATATGTTGCTGCAGATGAACTGACCGATCTGAAGTTCGGTTCAATCAAAGTTACATTCGCTAGCGTCTCTGGCGATGTTGATGATTTGATCGCAGCTGCAAAGGGTAAGAAGTTCAATGAAGTTATTGTTCTTGGTTACCGCAATGCAATTAGTCAGAGTGAAGCAGATGCTCAAACAATGCTCACCATGTTGCAGATGAACCAGCTGTTTGCAACAGAAGGTAATGGCGTTGAACCAACACGTCTAGTAGCAGAAATTCTTGACTCAAGAAAATC
This sequence comes from Actinomycetota bacterium, assembly GCA_046049845.1. Lineage (GTDB taxonomy): Bacteria > Actinomycetota > Actinomycetes > Actinomycetales > Microbacteriaceae > Rhodoluna. The sequence continues at coordinate 3,113 of JBJOQP010000070.1, read as the reverse complement.
TGAACTTGCAAGAGTTGCAGCGGTAGATGATCTGGTTGTTAGCGACTCTCTAGCTGCTCTACTAATTGCCCAGATTAGCGAGAACCCAGCGCTTGCTCCAGTGTTTGAAGATCTATTCGACGCTGAAGGTGCAACTTTGAATGTTAGAGACATCACTGACTACGCCAAGCTTGGTAAGTCAATATCATTCGCTGAATTGGTAGCAGTAGCTCGTAACCACGGCGAATCAGCAATTGGATATCGTCTAGCTTCTGGTAGTGGAGCTGAAGGATCAACCGGCGTAGTCCTTAACCCTTCAAAGACCAGCGAGTTCGTTCCTGTAGCGGGAGACTCACTAGTTGTGATTGGTAATTTGAACTAATTGCTGGAAGTCTCCGAACTTAGCAAAGACCTGAAAGCTCTTGCCACAAAAGAGCGTCAGATAGGTTCTGCTAAATACTTCAAGACAGGCCCTGGTGAATATGGTGAAGGTGACACCTTTATAGGTGTCACCGTTCCTGACACTAGGAAGATTGCCAAGAAATACAAGGACATTCACCTTGAACAGCTTGATGAATTAGCTCACTCAAAGCTTCATGAAGAACGACTTTGTGCTCTGTTGATTCTGAATCACAAATACACCAAGGCTAAGAGCAATGAAGAGCGACGAGAACTATTCGAGTTCTGGCTTGTCTTGCTGTCGAAGGATCTAATCAACAACTGGGACTTGATTGACACCAGTGCTCCAGTTGTTGGAGAGATACTAAGCAGGCATTTAGGGTATGGAGCAGAGTTTCTTCATGGGATGGCTAAGTCAGATCATCTATGGACGAGAAGAGCAGCCATCATGCTCACCTTCCCTCTAATTCGTATGGGAAAGTTTGGGCCTACTAAATCAATAGCGCTAGATCTAATTGAAGATAAGCACGATCTAATTCACAAAGCATCTGGCTGGATGCTCAGAGAGATTGGCAATAGAGATAAAGCCGAACTAACTGCTTTTCTAAATAAGCACAAAGACAAAATGCCGAGAACAATGCTTAGATATGCAATTGAGAAATACAATCCTCAAGAACGCGAATGGTTTCTAATTAGAGGTTGAATTCACTAGTTAATGTCAACAACAACTGGAACGTGATCAGAGGGGCCTTCGCCTTTTCTTTCAACTCTAACAATCTCTGCGGATTGAACTCGGTCAGCAAAAGCTTCGTTACCTAAGATGAAGTCAATTCGCATACCTTCATCTTTAGGGAATCTAAGTTGTTGGTAATCCCAATATGTATAGCCATCAGGGATAAGTGGTCTAACAACATCTTGCAAACCGATTTGTTCAAATGCATTGAATGCATCTCGTTCAGCTTCTGATACGTGTGTTGAACCTATGAATGCATCCATGTCCCAAACATCTTTATCTAATGGTGCGATGTTGAAATCTCCCATGAGTGCTAGAGCTTGATCTGGTTCGTGCTCTAACCATTCAGCTGTTACAGAAGCCAGTCTGTCTAGCCATTCAAGTTTGTATGTGTAGTGAGGGTCATCGAGGGTTCTTCCGTTAGGAACATAGAGAGACCAAAGTCTCACATCACCGAACGTTGCTCCAATAGCTCTAGCTTCTTGAGCTGTTTCAGGACCAAAGCCAGGCATGCCAGGGAAACCTATTTCAACATCTTCCTCAGGTATCTTGCTTGCAAAAGCAACACCATTCCATTGATTCAAACCATGAAGAACTACGTGATATCCAGCGTCAGTAAAGGCCTGCATAGGGAATTGCTCTGGTTTGCACTTGATCTCCTGCATAGCAAGAACGTCAATATCTGCTCTCTGCATCCAGTCGATTACACGTCCGACACGAGTTCTAATTGAGTTCACGTTATGAGTTGCTATGCGCATTACTTAAACTTAAGACATGACTAACACTTCTTCCGCTAAGCCCCGCCTTGTTGAACTTATTAAAGAAATCGCTGTAGTTCACGGCAGAGTTACTTTGTCTAGCGGTATTGAAGCTGACTACTACGTTGATCTTCGTAGAGCCACTCTTCACCACGAAGCAGCTCCACTAATTGGACAAGTAATGCTTGATCTTCTAGATGAGCATGGTGTTACCGACTTTGTAGCTATTGGTGGTTTGACTATGGGTGCTGATCCTGTTGCAACAGCAGTAATGCACCAGGCCGCTAACAGAGGTAGAAGCATTGATGCTTTTGTTGTTCGTAAGCAAGCTAAGGCTCACGGTATGGGAAGACAGGTTGAAGGACCTGATGTGAAGGGCAAGAAAGTTGTGGTTGTTGAAGACACTTCAACAACTGGTGGTTCTCCACTAACTGCTGCTAAAGCTTTAGAAGAAGCAGGAGCAATTGTTGTTGCTGTTGCAACTGTTGTTGATAGAGACACTGGCGCACAAAAAGTAATCGAGGATGCAGGCTATAAATACTTCACAGCCGTCACCCTCGATGACTTACAACTTCGCTAGTTATGTCTAATTAGCTGACCCTTACCCTTATGGGTTGTGTACTTAATCCAGTCAACTTTTAGTTGGGCAATTTCAATAGTTTCGTCAAGTGCACCGCCATCGAAGTTACCTCCGGTAGCTAGGTTCAAGATCAAATAGAACTCAGCGTTGAAGACCCAGTCATTAGGAGCGATAGTGCTCTTTCTTTCTCCACCAACATAAATGCCATCAACATAGAACTTGATTGAGTTTGGCCACCAGTCAACACGGTAGGTGTGGAAACCTTCAGTTAGAGGTGTGTTACCTGAGAAGTAGTAGTTGCTCAAAGCATTGCCACCGGAATAGTTAGGTCCGTGCAAGCTTGAAACTGAGTGGTAAGGAGCAGAGCCTCTTGTTTCGACAATGTCGATCTCGCCACATGAAGGCCAGCCATCACAAGATGAACGAGGCACACCAAGCATCCAGAATGCTGGCCACATGCCAACACCTTCAGGAACTTGGATACGAGCAGAAATAGAACCGTACTTGAAGCCAAGCTTGCCTCTAGTTACAACCTTTGCACTTGAGTAAAGGCAGTCTAGGTAGAGGAAACAGCGGTGCTGGTCGGTTGCTTTGTTCTCATCAAGCTTTCTAGCGGTGATGACGAGGTTACCCTGGCCATCTGTGGCTAGGTTGGCGGCCTTAT
>JBJOQP010000069.1:0-4129 GCA_046049845.1 Actinomycetota bacterium | reverse complement strand
GTATAACCAAATCAGCTTCAACTGGATATTCTCTAGCGAGAGTTTTTCCCATTTCAACTCTTGCATCGTAAACAACTCTGCCGTTGATGGTTGTGTCTGGTCTTGCTAGATAGACGTATTCAAATACACAACCAGCTCTTTTTGTTTCAGCAAATCTCGAAGAGCGAAGACCATGCTCATCGATAGCGATTAGTTCACCTGGTTCAATTTCTCTTACGTAGCTAGCACCAACAATATCTAGTGCTGCAGTTTCAGATGCAACTACCCAGCCACGTTCTAATCTTCCAAGAACTAGAGGCCTAACACCCTGTGGATCACGAGCAGCATAGAGAGTTGTTTCATCCATGAACACTAAACAGAATGCACCTTTTACTTTAGGAAGTAACTCAAGCGCTGTTGATTCAAGAGTGTGGTCCATATCCCCTGCAAGAAGTGCAGTAAGAACTGCAGTGTCTGTTGTGTTACCGCCGGTGATTTCATTCTCTGTTTGATCTGGATACTTGACCTTTAACATCTCAAGTAGATCTGATGTGTTAGTTAGATTTCCATTGTGTCCAAGAGCAACAGTTCCTGAAGAAGTTCTACCCAAAGTTGGTTGAGCATTACGCCATGAAGATGCGCCCGTAGTTGAGTATCTGTTGTGACCAACAGCTATGTGTCCAACTAGAGATTCAAGGGCTGACTCAGAGAAGACTTGAGAGACCAGACCCATGTCTTTATAGACAAGAATCTTCTTGCCATCAGAGGTAGCAATACCTGCTGATTCTTGACCTCTGTGCTGAAGAGAGTAAAGACCGAAATAAGTAAGCTTTGCTACTTCTTCCCCTGGAGCCCATACCCCGAATACACCACACTGATCTTGCGGTCCCTTTTCATCGGGTAGCAAATCGTGATTTAGTAGTCCGTCTCCACGAAGCAAGGGCAGTTTCCGTCTCTATGAGTGGGGGTTGCGTGCTTGTAAAACTCAAGTCTTTGACTTCATTGTCGCCAATAACTTGGCGTTACGTTCATAGTTTAGCGGGCTAGTTAGAGCTGCTTTTGGTAACTTGAACATCCTTTAGTCTGCGTGCTGTGACAGCATCAAATACCACTGCAACCACAACTCCAAGGCTTGCCCCTAGACCTAGGCAATAGACCAATATCTGGGTAATAAAGCCAGCAGTCTTGCCCTCTTCGGTAGTAATTAGAAGTGTTAGAACCAGTGCCACAACACCACCTAGTACGAACCCTGTGAACATAAAGGGTATGAACTTAGGGGCTCTACGGATCTTTACCGTCTCAGTCTTATCTTTGGACATGCTTCAAGGTTAGCGGCAATACTTCATCCAAAGATGCCCTAACTCCACTCGAACTAACCATGTGCTCAGCTGAGGCACCTTCCCAGCTCACATTTCCAAGAGCTAAGTCAAACCATACTCTCGGACTCATCTCAACCACATTGGGAGGAGTTCCTCGGGTATGCCTAGGCCCTTCAATGCATTGAGTTGCTCCTAGCGGTGGAACCCTCACTTCAACCGAGTTACCTGGAGCTACTTCAGCTAACTCTTCAAGTAGGTATCTAACTGCCATCACGAATACCGGATCTTTGTCAGATATTGGAGAAACTTTGTCGGCTTGAATCACTGCGTTGATGGCACTAATGCCCTCATCGTGTTTGATTCTTCTTCTAGCCATAGAACAAGGTTAGTGAAGGTGAGGAGCTGTTCATAACAACAGCAGAGGTTTTGCAATTCTGTGAAACTTCATTCGCTCGCTAAACGCATGGTTAGTTTAGCCAGAGATGAAATAAAGCCCCCGGCACGAACCAGAGGCTTTATTTGAACCTCTTGACGAGGGTCGAATCGGAAGCAAAAATTCCGAAACGTAACACGTTTTGAGTATGTCATATCTATTTGTAATTAGAAATAGTTATGAGCTTCCGGTTCGACCCTTCCCTTGGACCATGCCCTACGGAAGGACAACACATGAGTAAAGCTCATATTGTTGTTCTGGTTCTGACGTTGGTGAGGATAATCATTTTGATTATCGAAGCCATAATCAAGATCAGGTAGAACCAAGCAAGCCCTGATCTAAAAAATCAGGGCTTGTTCATAACTTACTCAGAAGAATTTCTTAGGTGTGAGAATTCTCATGCTCACTAAACGCATGGTTAGTTTAGCCAGAGATGAAATAAAGCCCCCGGCACGAACCAGGGGCTTTATTTGAACCTCTTGACGAGGGTCGAATCGGAAGAAACCTCCGAATCCACTTGTGATTAAGAGTATAAGCAGAATATCTTCGATTGTGAAGTAGTTTTGCACCTTCCGGTTCGACCCTCTCCTTGGCCCATGCCCTACGGGAGGACAACTCATGAGCAAGTCTCAAATAGTTGTTCTGGTTATGACGTTGGTGAAGATAATCCTTGTGATTGTTGAAGCCATAATCAAGATCAGGTAGAACCAGTAGGCTCTGGTGCTTCAAGCATCAGGGCCTACCCCAACCTAGATAAACTTGAAGCAATGAAAATCTTGGTCTTAGGTTCTGGAGCTCGCGAGCACGCGATTGTTAAAGCCCTAATCAGAACTGGTACAAACCCAGAAGAGATTACTTGTGCTCCAGGTAATGGCGGAATCTCCCAAGAAGTAACAACAGTAAATCTTGATGCCAATAACCCAGAAGCAGTTACCAACTGGGCCCTTGAAGCTAGTACAGAGCTTGTGGTTATCGGGCCTGAAGCCCCTCTAGTTGCTGGAGTGAGCGATGCACTTAGAGCAGCAGGATTAGCGGTCTTTGGTCCTTCAAAAGCAGCTGCTGCTCTTGAAGGATCTAAAGCCTTTGCTAAGGATGTAATGGCTGCAGCTGATGTGCCAACAGGTATGGCCAGAAAGTGCTCATCACTTTCAGAGGTAGAGAGTGCGCTAGATGAATACGGTGCACCATATGTTGTTAAGGCTGATGGTTTAGCTGCTGGTAAAGGTGTGATTGTCACAAGCGACAAGCAAGCTGCTCTTGATCATGCCAACACATTCTTAACTCAAGGCATGGAAATACTTGTTGAAGAGTTTCTAGATGGTGAAGAAGTATCCCTCTTCTTCTTAGCTGACGGAACATCTGTTCTACCGTTGTCCCCAGCCCAAGACTTCAAACGTGCATACAACTTTGACCAAGGTCCTAATACAGGAGGCATGGGTGCTTACTCTCCTCTCCCTTGGCTGCCAGAAGGCTTTGTCCAAGAAGTTCAAGATCGAGTAGCCCTACCAACCGTTAGAGAACTTGCAAGATTAGGAACTCCTTTCGTCGGACTTCTATATTGCGGATTGATTGTCACTAGCAAAGGAATTCGAGTAATCGAATTCAATGCACGTTTTGGTGATCCTGAAACACAGGTTGTATTGAGAAGACTTCTAACTCCACTACAAAATCTTCTACACAATGCAGCAACGGGTCATCTTGCCGAATTAGCTGAACCTGAATTCAGTAATGATGTAGCTGTGACAGTTGTTCTTGCCAGTGAAGGATACCCAGTTACCTCTGCTCCAGATAGAGAAATAACAGGATTAGTAGCTGACACTAAATCTGTTGAAGTAGCGCATGCAGCAACCAAACTGGTTGAAGGAAAACTATTCGCAACTGGTGGTCGTGTTCTATCTGTTGTCTCAACTGCAACTGACTTCCATGAAGCAAGAAGAGCTGCGTATGAAGTTATTGGTGGAATCAACCTTGAAGGTTCACACTACAGAACTGATATTGCTCTGAAGGTTGATGAGGTTGAAAATGTCTAAAGACATCAAAGGTTGGCACCATGTCTATAGCGGTAAAGTTCGAGACCTATTTGAATCTGACGATGCATCTCTCTCACACCTAATACTTGTTGTTGCTAGTGATCGAGTAAGTGCCTTTGACACAATCCTCTCTCCAGAGATTCCTAATAAAGGTGAATACCTAACAACTCTCACTGCCTGGTGGTTTGATCGCCTAGATGTTCCTAATCACATATCTCTAGAAGTCCCTGTTCCTCAAGAGGTAGCAGGACGAGCGATGGTGTGTAAGAAGTTAGAGATGTTCCCGATCGAATGTGTTGTTCGTGGCTACATCTCAGGATCTGGATATAAGGACTACCTCGTAACAGGTGAAATCTGTGGCAATAAGT
>JBJOQP010000068.1:0-4222 GCA_046049845.1 Actinomycetota bacterium | reverse complement strand
GCATGTTCTGCAAAAGAATTCCTGTTTCAGCTGACATCAATCGCATTGCGATTTCTGTTGTGCTCATTTCAAGTGAGAAAACTGCAGTTGCAAGTTTGTTGTTGATCGCAGCTTCACGTGCGATGTCGAGAGCAAGTGTTGACTTACCCAAACCAGGTCTTGCAGCGATGATGACTAGTTGACCTGGGTGTAAACCATTTGTGTCTTTGTCTAGTTGTGTGAAGCCTGTTGGAACTCCAGAGAATCCTTTGTTCTTCTGAATGAATTCAATTTCATTCGCTGCACCTTCAAGAGCTGTGCTCAAACGAGTCCAGTCAGCTCCAGTTGAATCATCTGCAACTGTGTAGATCTCACTCTGTGCTTTGTTTACGAGTTCTTCGATTTCACCTTCGGCGTCGTAACCACGTTGAGCGATTCTTGTTCCGGCTTCAATCAGTCGACGAAGAATTGCCTTCTCGCGAACAATCTTTGCGTAGTAGTTTGCGCTAGCTGCAGTTGGAACAATTGCAGTAAGTTCGTGAAGATATTCGGCTCCACCAACCATGGCAAGCTTGCCCATCTTGGTTAGTTCAGCGTTGACAGTAATAACGTCTGTTGGTTCACCGTGGTTTGCAAGATTGGTAATAGCGGTAAAGACCATCTCGTGCTTAGGAGCGTAGAAGTCTCTTGCTTGAATTTTGCCCTCAGCCAGGATGCTGTGAACCATATCGATTGACAGCATCATGCCGCCAAGTGCACTCTGTTCAGCATTTAGGTCGTGCGGAAGCAAGCGATCCTCACTACGGAAGCTCTTCCCGACAGGTGCAATAGACATGTAAATCTTTCTTGATTAGTACTAAAACTATAGAAACTTATTCATAGCATCGCGGGCTGACATGCCCAAAACAACTGGGTATGTGGCTAAACATGTGGATAAACCGCACATTTGACCCACATAAGTGTGGATAACTTGTGGATAACTAGAGCCCAAATCTGTGGAAAACCCTCTGCAGAGCAGATAAACATTGGGAATTACTCGCTCTCAGAAATAGATTTCGAAAGTCTAAACCTGTGCATGAAGGTTAACCAGCCGTTAACGTTTACATGAAAAACGGGTTCTTATCCACAAGTTATCCACAGTTTTGTTCATCTAGTTAAATACTAAAGGCAGGCCCTAAGGCCTGCCTTTAGTTGAAAAGACTTACTTCTTTGCTACAACCTCTAGTTTTAGGGTTGCAACTAGATCTGAGTGCAGCTTTACAGTTGCCTCAAAGGTTCCAGTTGTCTTGATCGGTGCGAAGAAAGCAACCTTACGCTTGTCAATCTCGCCCAAACCAGCTGCTGCAACTGCTGCAGCAACGTCACTGGTCTTTACAGCACCGAACAAACGACCACCAACACCGGCCTTTACAGCTAATCTGATAGTTGCTGCCTGGAGTGAGTCCTTGAAAGCCTGAGCTTCTTCAACAGTTGCTAGAGCACGTGCCTCGCGGCCTGCCTTGATCTGAGCAACCTGCTTCTCGCCACCCTTGCTCCACATAACTGCGAAACCACGAGGTAGTAGGTAGTTGCGAGCGTAACCGTTCTTAACCTCTACTACGTCTCCGGCTGAGCCAAGACCTGATACTTCATTAGTCAAAATAATTTTAGACATTTCAATTCCTCCTAGCGGCCTGCGCCTGCGTAAGGCATAAGTGCTACCTCACGTGCGTTCTTGACTGCTTTAGCGATTAGACGCTGTTCCTGAACTGAAACACCGGTGATACGGCGAGAACGAATCTTGCCGCGGTCTGACACGAACTTACGCAGGGTTGCGATGTCCTTGTAGTCAATAACTCCAACCTTGATTGGCTTCGGTGGTGCAAGCTTCAGGTTCTTTGCATTGCGAGAGCCCTTTTTGACTCTGTCGCTGTTGATCTTTGCTGCCATTATGTTCTCCTATGAATTCTTAGAAAGGGGTGCTGTCGCCAGCGGCAAAGCCGCCATCGCTAACACCTGGGTTAGACCACGCATCAGCGGCTGAGCCTGCAGCTGCTGGAGCTGCGGTTGCCTGTGGTGCGTTGTTCCATGGATTTGCGTCAATTGGAGCCTGACCATCACGTGAGCGTCTGGTTACAGATGCTGTTGCATACTTCAGTGATGGACCGACTTCGTCGATGTCAAGTTCGATTGAGGCACGAGCTTCACCGCTAGCTGCTTGGTAAGCAGTAGCTGGCTTTAGTCGACCTGTAACGATCAAGCGAGTTCCCTTGGTTAGAGACTGGCCAATGTTTTCAGCCAATTCACGCCATGCGGTGCACTTCACCCAAACGGTGTCGCCATCTACCCAGGTGTTGGTTTCTCTGTTGTAGGTACGAGGAGTTGAAGCCACGTTTAGGTTAACAACAGCGATTCCGCCTGCTACATGACGAATCTCTGGATCGTTGGCTAGGTTGCCAACAACAGTGATAGTAAGTTCACCAGCCATGAGAATTACTCAGCTGACTTCGCAGCAACAGCCTTCTTAGCACGAGCTGGCTTATCTTCGCTAGCTTTTACCTCTGGGACTACTACTGGATTGATTCTGAATACAGCGTCTTCAGCACGCAAAACCTTGGTGCGAACTACTGCTTCTGATAGTGATAGTTGACGATCCAACTCAAGAACTTCAGCTGGCATACAGGTCAAGTACAAGACCGCGTAGATACCTTCAGTTTTCTTGTTGATTTCGTATGCGAAACGACGACGGCCCCAAATATCAACGCTGTCAACGGTGCCTCCACCGTTGCGAATTACGTTGAGGAATTTATCAAGGCTGGTACCGACGGTACGCTCTTCGATGTCTGAGTCGAGAATGACCATAACTTCGTATTTATGCATGACTAACCCACCTCCTTTGGACTAGAACGGCCACGGCGTTTCCGTGACAGGAGGGTAAATGCAATTGCTGCCCAACAGAAGAGCACAGGGTCTCTTCAGGGCAACTTCACTACTCTACCTTGATTGCCACCACGTAAGCAAGCGATTCTTTGCTTCTTCATACTCAAGTGGTCCTTCATCCAAACGTAGTTCCAGCATGTACTTATAAGCGATACCAACTTCAGGACTTGGCTTCAGTTCAAGAATCTCCATGATCTGCTCACCTGAGAGATCTGGTCTTATTGCATTGAGCTGCTCTTGCTCAGATAATGCAGCGATTCTCTGCTCTAAGTCGTCATAAGCGTGAGATAGACGGTCTGCTTTTCGCTGGTTACGGGTCGTCACATCAGCTCTAGTTAAGACGTGCAATCTAGTTAGCTGATCGTCTGCATCTCGGGCGTACCGTCTGATGGCTGAATCACTCCAGGCTTGATCGCTGTAGCCAAAGAATCTGAGGTGAAGTTCGATAAGCCTCGCAACTGCCTTAATAGTGTCATTGTCATAGCGAAGTTCTCTAAGTCTCTTAGTTGCCAACTTAGCTCCAACAACATCGTGGTGATGGAAAGTAACCCCACCGCCTGTTTCCAGCTTTCGAGTTAGAGGCTTGCCAATGTCGTGCATGAGAGCAGCAAGTCTTAGAACTAGGTCCTTTTCAAGGTTGTATTGGGCCTCATAGCTAATGGCCTGCTCTAAAACAGTCAGAGTGTGCTCATAGACATCTTTGTGATGGTGGTGTTCATCAATCTCAAGCTTTAGCGAAGGTAGTTCAGGGAAAACGATGTCTGCTATTCCCGAATCAACTAATACTTCTAGGCCTTCACGAGGGTTAGCGCCAAGGATTAGCTTGGATATCTCAACCTGGATACGCTCGGCAGAAACAATCTCGATGCGATCAGCCATGTTCTTCATAGCCTTGAAGGTGTCTTCATGGACCATAAACCCAAGTTGAGAAGCAAATCTAGCTGCTCTCATAATCCTCAGTGGGTCATCTGAAAAACTATCTTCAGGTTTGCCAGGTGTTCGAATGGTCCCCTCAATCAGGTCAGACAGACCATTGAATGGGTCAACAAATACACCCTCAGGCAATCTAAGAGCCATTGAGTTGACTGTGAAGTCTCTTCTAAAGAGGTCATCCTCAAGATCGTCTCCGAAGGCAACCACAGGTTTTCTGGAATCTGGGTCATAGGAGTCTGCTCTATAGGTAGTGATTTCTACTGTGTCATCACCGATGCGAGCACCTATGGTGCCAAACTCACGTCCAACATCCCATTGGGCATCAACGTGACCCTTTAGAACTTCAAGGATTTGATCTGGATTAGCTGAAGTTGTGAAATCAAGGTCATTG
>JBJOQP010000067.1:0-4224 GCA_046049845.1 Actinomycetota bacterium | reverse complement strand
TGTAATGCCACTGCAATGACTTTGGCTTATGCACCTCTACTCAGCGATAACTTGGTTGATCCTTCAGATTTGGTGGCAACTCTTTCCGTTGGCACAAGTGGTGCAGGACGAAACGCTGAAGTGAATCAGGGGGAGCTTTTGGCTTCTGCTTTTGCATATCAGGTTGGCGGAACACACCGTCACATACCTGAAGTTGAGCAGAATCTGAATCGCGTTTCTACATCAAAAGTTTCCTTAACTTTCACACCTGTATTGGTTCCAATGTTTAGAGGAATACTCGCTGTGAACACAGCAAAGGTTTTGGCTGGTGTAAGCCTTCAGGACGTTAGAGACTCATTTGAATCGGCTTATGGTTCAGAGCAGTTCATTGAGATTCTGCCTCAAGGACAATTTCCTGACACCGCAAATGTTGAATTGAACAACAAGATTCAGATCGGTATTGCTCTTGATGAAATCACTGGTCGTGTGACAGTCATCTCAGCCATCGACAATCTAGTCAAGGGAACTGCTGGAGCTGCTATCCAGAGCATGAACATCGCTCTTGGTTTGGTTGAGGCAACTGGAATTGTTGAGGGGGATGACAATGATTAAGTCCGACTCCACCAATCTTGATTTAGCTAGAATCAAGGCACAAACCCTAATTGAATCTTCTCCCTGGATTAGAGGATTTCAAGACAAAGTCATCGTTGTTAAGTTTGGTGGCAACGCCATGGTGGATGAGCAGTTACAGCAAGCCTTTGCTGAAGACATTGCATATCTAAACCTTGTTGGAATCAAAGCTGTGGTGGTGCACGGCGGTGGCCCACAAATCACATCACGCTTATCTGAACTTGGGCTCAAGAGTGAATTCATTGATGGCTTACGAGTCACTCAATTAGAAGCAATCTCGGTTATTAGAGACGTTCTGATGCAGGAGATAAGTGAACCACTGGTCAAGATGATTGAGATCGCAGGAGCGAAGGCAGCTGCATTCAATGGTGAGACTGAGGGGCTCTTCAGTGCTCAGATCACCCGTCCTGATCTAGGTCTTGTGGGTGAGGTTGTTTCTGTGGATGCATCAGTAATTACACGCTCACTAGAGGCAGGTTTGATTCCTGTTATCTCTACAGTTGCACCTGATGATTCAGGGCAACTTGTGAATGTCAATGCAGATTTGGCAGCTTCATCATTAGCAATTGCACTGCAGGCAGAGAAGCTAGTGGTGCTTACAGATGTCCCTGGGCTTTACAGTGACTGGCCTAATCGCGACTCATTAGTTAGTGAACTAAGTGCAAGTGAGTTGCAAGAAATGCTTCCTGATCTTGAATCAGGAATGATTCCAAAGATGCAGGCATGTTTGAACGCTGTCAACGGTGGGGTTTCAAAAGCTCACATTATTGATGGAAGAATTCCACACAGTGTTCTGCTGGAAATTTTCACCCCGTCAGGTATCGGCACGTTAGTTGTTGCGTAGGTAATGAAGAGAAGGATTAGAAGATGACTAGACATTTTTTGAGAGATGACGATATTTCTCCTGCAGAACAAAAAGAGATTCTCAATCTTGCTCATGAGCTCAAAGCAAGTCCCTACTCTCGCAAAGTTTTCGCAGGGCCTAAGACTGTTGCTGTGATATTCGATAAGACCTCCACTAGAACTAGAGTTTCTTTCGCCGTTGGAATTAGCGACCTAGGGGGAGTGCCTCTAATCATCGATTCTCAAGGAAGTCAGCTGGGGGCTAAAGAATCTGTTGCTGACACAGCTCGAGTTCTAGAAAGACAAGTCGCTCAAATCGTTTGGCGCACATACGCTCAGGCTGGCTTAGAGGAAATGGCAGAGTACTCAAAGGTTCCAGTCATCAATGCTCTGAGTGATGAGTTTCACCCATGCCAGCTAATAGCTGATCTGCTCACAATCCAAGAGCACAAGGGAAAACTTGCTGGGTTGAAACTTGTTTACGTTGGCGATGGAAACAATATGGCCAATTCATACCTATTGGCTGGAGCAATGGCTGGAATGCATGTTGTAGCTGTGACTCCAGAGAAGTATGCACCTGCATCAGATGTAGTTGCGAAGGCGACAGAGATTGCAGCTGCCACTGGTGGTTCGGTTTCTGTTAGCTCCGACCCATCGTCAGCTGCCATTGGTGCAGATGTGTTGGCAACTGATACTTGGGTCTCCATGGGACAAGAGGCAGAGAAGGCTCAGAGAGTTCAAGACTTCGCTGGCTTCACTATCGATTCAGCACTTTTGAGTGTTGCAAACTCTGATGCAATTGTTTTGCACTGCCTTCCTGCATACAGGGGATACGAAATTAGTGCTGAAGTTCTAGATGGCCCACAAGCTGTGATCTGGGATGAAGCAGAGAACCGTCTTCATGCACAAAAAGCCCTAATGGTATGGCTTGATGAGCGTGCCAAGTAAAATCAAAGTAATCCCAATGACGTTTGTTGTTGAGAGCATTTAAGGAGTAATGATGTCAGAACGCGTAGTGCTTGCCTATTCAGGTGGTTTGGATACCTCTGTTGGTATTGGTTGGCTGAAAGAAGCCACGGGCAAGGAAGTTGTCGCACTGGCAATTGACGTTGGCCAGGGTGGAGAAGACATGGACGCCATTCGCCAACGTGCTTTGGACTGTGGAGCGGTAGAGGCCATCGTTATTGATGCGAAGGCTGAATTTGCTGACGACTATCTAATGCCAGCTCTAAAAGCTAATGCCCTGTATCAGAAGCGATACCCTCTGGTGTCTGCTCTATCTAGACCTCTAATCGGTAAGCACCTAGCTAGTGTTGCAAGGAAACTTGGAGCAGATAGCGTTGCCCACGGTTGCACAGGTAAAGGTAACGATCAGGTTCGTTTCGAAGCGGCAGTTGCAGCTATTGCGCCTGAGTTGAAATCGATTGCTCCTATTCGTGACCTTGCTCTAACTAGAGACAAGGCAATTGAGTTTGCTGAGAAGAACAACCTTCCTATTGCTCAGAACAAGAAGTCACCTTACTCAGTGGACCAGAACGTTTGGGGAAGAGCTGTGGAGACTGGATTCCTAGAAGACCCTTGGAATGCACCAATTGAAGATCTATATTCATACACTCAAGACCCAGATGTCTTCCGAGAAGCAACTGAAGTAACTATTCGTTTTGAAGCTGGTATTCCAGTTGCAATTGATGGAGTTAGATACTCAGCTATTGATCTGATTCAGAAGATGAATGATCTAGCTGGTGCTCACGGTGTTGGTCGTATTGACATTGTTGAAGACAGACTTGTTGGTATCAAGAGTCGTGAGATCTATGAGTCACCTGCAGGTATTGCATTGATTGCAGCCCACGAAGAATTAGAGAACCTAACTCTTGAGCGTGATGTGAACAGATTCAAGCGTGGCATTGAAGCACGTTGGGCTGATCTTGTTTATGAAGGACTTTGGTTCTCAGGTCTAAAGAGATCTCTAGATGTATTTATCGATCACACCCAAGAGCATGTCACCGGTGATGTTCGCCTAAAGATGCAGGGTGGTAGAGCAGTTGTTACTGGTCGCAAGTCAGAAGAGTCTCTGTATGACTTCAGCTTGGCTACTTATGACACTGGCGATACTTTTGACCAGTCTTTGGCTAAGGGCTTCATTGAGCTCTGGGCGCTACCTAGCAAGATTGCCTCTAGAAGAGATTCGAACAGGAAAAAGTAGTCATGTCTGAATCGTCTTCACTATGGGGTGGCAGGTTCTCAGGTGCTACCAATGATGCTGTAGCTGCTTTGAGTCGCTCAATTCATTTTGACTGGCGTTTAGCACCTTACGACATCAAGGGAACTCGAGCCCACTTGCTTGCTCTTAGAGCAGCTGGCTATCTGGCCGAGGCAGAACTTGTCAAACTTGATAAGGCATTAGTTGAACTTGATAAGAGGGTTACCTCTGGGATGTTCACTGCCAAGCCAGCAGATGAAGATGTTCACAGCGCGCTTGAGCGCGGTCTTATTGAGATGGTTGGACCAGAACTTGGTGGAAAGGTCAGAGCAGGAAGATCTAGAAATGATCAGATTGCAACTCTGATTCGTATCTATCTTCTGGATCAGGCTTCATTGATTAGAAGTGAAGTGCTACAGCTCATTGATGTGTTGACCACACTTGCTCAGGAGCACCTGAGCGAGCCTATGCCAGGACGTACACACTTCCAGCATGCTCAACCTGTTCTGCTATCTCATCACCTGCTAGCCCATGTCTGGCCGCTTGTTCGAGACCTTGAGAGATTAGCTCAA
>JBJOQP010000066.1:0-4352 GCA_046049845.1 Actinomycetota bacterium | reverse complement strand
CTGCTGTGAAGGTTAACGGCATCAAGGCTAGACCAGCTCCTTCAAACGCATCTGATGGTGCCAACATCATTGGTAAGACAGACGCTAACGGAGTTGTAAACTTTGTAGTTCAGTCACCAGCTGACTGTGAAGAGTACGGTGGTCTATTGCCGGATGCTCCAACAAGCCCAGGTGCAAACACCCCTAACGACACAAACGCTGACCCAACAACAGACTGCTTCAGCCAGTTCCTACCAAGCATCACCGGTGAGAAGACTGACTCAGCAGACTTCGTTGAGTTGCACTACTTCAACCCAGCAGGTATGGACTTCACTGCAAGCGATGCAAGCATTTCACTTCTTGCACCGACTCTAAGAGCAGTTGAAGGCCCAACAGGCAAGGCAAACGCTCTTGACAGCAACGGAATTCTTCAGGCTTATGCTCCTACCGGATCAAAGACCGTGATTGCTTTCCAGGCTTTGAAGGCTAACGGAAGTTACGCTGTAAACCAGCCGGTAACTGTTCGAGTCAACCTAGCTAACTCAGGTGCCACCGCAAAGGTCTCTGCAGGAATCTTCTCAGCAACTGGTTTCGTACTTCCGCTTCCTGCGAATGCTTCTAAGACAGCTGAAGACCAGCTTGTTCTAACTGGAACAACAGACGCCTTCGGTGTTGTTGCTTTCAGCTTGATCAACTCAGACACAGTTGCTAGCGCACCGCCAAAGACTTCAACATCTGCTCTTCCTGCGGGCTCTAAGTTCGCAAGAGTATATGCGGAAATCACTGGCAAGGTAAACACTGGTAACCCAGTTGAGTTCCACTACTACAAGCCAATTCCTCCAACAGTTATTGCTGCTACTGCAGTTGGTCGCAAGATCAACGTGACTCTTAGCTATGCAAAGGGTAAGAAGTCTTCAATCAGCATCACTGGTTTGAAGGCAGTTTCAGTAACTCCAACTGTGGACAAGAAGGTTTACACCTACGTAGTCAAGAAGGGAAAGATTACCGTCAAGGTAACCTCAAACGGAAAGACTTTGACAAAGGTTTTCACAGTTAAGTAATTTCTCCAAGTTAGTAAAAACCCGGTCACTTCCAAAGTGACCGGGTTTTTACTTTAAGAACTAGTTGATTAGATCTCCAATAGAGTTCAGAATCTCATTTGGTCTGAACGGATACTTGTTGATCTCTGCATCATCAGCGATACCGGTTAGCACTAGAACAGTGTGCAGACCTGCTTCAATACCAGCAACGATGTCTGTGTCCATGCGGTCACCAATCATTCCTGTTGTTTCAGAGTGAGCGTTAATCTTGTTCATCGCAGATCTAAACATCATTGGGTTTGGCTTACCAACGATGTATGGTTCACGACCTGTAGCTTTTGTAATTAGAGCTGCAACAGAACCAGTAGCTGGCAATACACCATCGGCACTAGGGCCAGTTGCATCTGGGTTGGTAGCAATGAATCTTGCACCGTTATTAATGAGTCTGATTGCCTTGGTTAGTGAATCGAAGTTGAAGTTTCTGGTTTCACCAAGAACTACGTAGTCAGGGTTTACATCTGTCATGACGTAACCGATCTCGTGCATGGCTGTTGTCATACCTGCTTCACCTAATACATAGGCAGAACCCTTTGGCTTCTGAGAGGCAATAAAGTCAGCTGTTGCTAGAGCACTTGTCCAGATGGCACTGGAAGGAATGTCTAGTCCTGTTGCCTTTAGTCGGGCTGAGAGGTCTCTAGGGGTGTACATGGAGTTATTGGTAAGAACTAGGAACCTAAGGCCCTCTTCTTTCCACTGCTTGAGAACTTCAGCAGCTCCAGGGAGAGCATGTCCTTCGTGCACAAGCACGCCGTCCATGTCGGTCAACCAACACTCTATTTTTCTTCGTTCAGCCATGGTTCTACTTTACCTTTAGCGTAGTTAGGCTTGAGTGGATGTCAGATAAAGAACAAACTAACAATCCAAGCCATGAGCTCACAACATGGGGCGTAGGCCCATGGCAGGGAGACCTACCTGAAGGTTATGACCACCCTGATTCCATCTATGACCCTGAACTATTGGCAAATGGGGACACTAGGAACGTAGTAGATAAGTACCGCTATTGGAAGATGTCAGCCATCGTGGCAGATCTAGACACCAAGAGACACCCATTCCACGTAGCTATTGAGAACTGGCAGCACGATCTAAACATTGGCTCAATAGTCCGTAATGCCAATGCCTTCCTCGCCCAAGAAGTCCATATCATCGGAAATAAGCGTTGGAATAGACGCGGAGCTATGGTTACCGACAGGTATCAACACATAAGGCACCACGAAACAGTGGAAGAGTTCCTAGCCTGGGCCAAGCAGGAGAACCTCCCAATCATCGCCATAGACAACGTTCCGGGATGCCAAAAGATAGAGACCTATAAGCTCCCTGAGTCTTGTGTATTCCTATTTGGACAAGAAGGTCCAGGTCTAAGCGAGCAAGCCATAGAAGCAAGCGACGTAGTCCTCGAGATAACCCAGTTCGGTTCAACTAGGTCCATAAATGCCTCAGCTGCTGCCGCTATAACCATGCACGCATGGATTCAGCAACACGTCTTCGGCTAAACTTGAGGGGTGCTTGAAGAGCACAGAATCTTGAAACCGCAAACAGAAACGAGATTGCCATGCCTGCTTTTGTGATCGTAGGAGCTCAGTGGGGCGATGAGGGCAAGGGTAAAGCTACTGACCTTCTGGCTGAACACATTCAATATGTTGTGAAGTTCAATGGTGGAAACAATGCCGGACACACAGTTGTTATTGGTAGTGAAAAATATGCATTGCACCTTCTACCATCAGGTATTTTGACACCTGGTGTTATTCCAGTTATCTCAAATGGTGTTGTTATTGACCTACACGTTCTCTTTGAAGAACTAGATGCACTTAACGCTCGTGGCATTGACACTAGCCGTCTACGTGTTTCAGCTAACGCCCACGTCATCACGCCTTATCACGTGTCACTAGATAAGACCACAGAACGTTTCTTGGGCAAGCGTGCAATTGGAACTACTGGTCGCGGTATTGGTCCAACTTATGCAGACAAGATCAACCGCGTTGGTATTCGTATTCAGGACTTGTTCGACGAATCAATCCTTCGCCAAAAAGTTGAAGCAGCTCTAGTTCAAAAGAACCAGTTGCTCTCCAAGGTCTATAATCGTGCTGCTATTCGAGTTGAAGAAGTTGTTACAGAACTACTTTCTTACACAGAACGTCTTCGTCCAATGGTTGCTGACACAGCACTTGAATTGCACCAAGCAATAGAAGCTGGCAAGAATGTTCTGTTCGAAGGTGGACAAGCAACAATGCTTGACGTTGACCACGGAACATATCCATTCGTAACTTCATCAAATGCAACTGCTGGTGGAGCTGCAACGGGATCTGGCATTGGTCCTGGTCTTTTCCAGAATGTAATCGGAATTGTTAAGGCATACACAACACGTGTTGGTGCAGGACCTTTCCCTACTGAGTTGTTTGATGAGTGGGGCGAGTTACTTCGTAAGACTGGCCACGAGTATGGAACAACCACAGGTCGTCCACGTCGCTGTGGTTGGTATGACGCTCCTATTGCTCGCTACTCAGCTCGCATCAACGGACTTACTGACTTTGTTCTAACCAAGCTAGATGTTCTAACAGGTATCAAAGAAATTCCTGTTTGTGTTGCTTACGAGGTAGATGGCAAGAGAGTGGAAGAAGTTCCTGTTTCACAATCTGACTTCCACCACGCAAAGCCAATCTATGAAAACTTCCCAGGTTGGGAAGAGGACATCACAGGATGCAGAACATTTGAAGAGCTACCTAAGAATGCTCAGGATTATGTAAGAGCTATCGAGAAGATGAGCAACTGCCGCATCTCTGCAATTGGTGTTGGTCCAGCTCGTGATGCAACTATCGTGTTGCATGACATGCTTGGCTAATACTCGCCCTCTTCATCGTTGTAAGAATCATTTCCTTCGTAATACATCGCAGCAGCATTCTCTATTTCTGGATCAGGCTCAACAACAGGAGCTGCTTCTTTTGAATCTGGCTTCAAGATGTATGCAGCCGCTGCACCTAATGCAGCTGCTCCTAGAAGTGATCCGGGATGACCTTCGTCTTCGAAAGGTCTTCCATTTGGTTTATGGTGATGAACGATGTCACCTTCTGAAACACCACCCTGTCTACTGAAGGCTGTGTTGCGTCTCTTTGCCCTCTCAGGGTCATTGAGGGTTGTCTTTCTCGTTCCACTGAATACCACTAGGGCGAAGACAACGACTAGAAGAACGAGAAGAGTCCAAAATACTGCTGGATTCTGAATAAAGAAACCAAGCCCCAAAAATACTGCAAAGACTCCAAAGAATCCCTTAAGAAGTGC
>JBJOQP010000065.1:0-4384 GCA_046049845.1 Actinomycetota bacterium | reverse complement strand
TTCTTTGTGTTCCAGTCAAGGACAAGCGTTGGGCTCACATCCAGGACATCAACGATGTTCCTCAGCAGACTAAGGACGAGCTAGAGCACTTCTTCACTCACTACAAAGATCTAGAGCCAGGCAAGTGGGTCAAGGTTGGTAAGTGGGCAGGTAAGGATGAAGCTCAGCGTCTAATCGATGAATCTATTGAAAGATTCAAAGCTGAGGGCGGGCACCAATAGTCGTAACTGCTTTTGCAGCAGTCTTTGTTGCATTTGCTATTGCACTATGAAGCTCAACACCTTGAGAAAGGTTTGCAATTAGCGAACCAGCGAAAGCATCACCAGCACCGGTTGGATCTATTGCAGTCACTTTCTCAGCTTCAAAGGAATTAGTTTTAATTCCTTCTATGTAGAGATCAACTCCATGACTACCCTTAGTGACGATAGTGATGTGTGAGCTTTCAGTAGATAGAAGTTCAAACTCTTCTTCATTAGGTAGAAGAATATCCACACCATTTACACATGACTTAAATAGTTCAACACCAAAGTCTTTGATGTATCCAGTTGAACCAGGATCAATTGCCAGTAGTGCTCCTGCATCTTGAACTCTAAAGATAAAGTTCTTGATCTCTGCTTCTGATCTACCAAAGAGTGTGTAGCCAGATACAAACACATAAGAGAAATCACTTAGGTAATCAATAGTTAGCGCTTCGAGAGATAGATCTTTATTAGCTCCCCTATCGGTGAGCATGCTTCTTGAATCACCTTCAACTAAAACAACAATTGATCCAGTTGATTTATCGCTTGTCTGTAACTGAGCATGAACGCCAAAGCTTTCAAACTCTTTAGTTACTCGATCTGCATCTGAAGAAGCGACGCAACCGATAAAAGTTACCTCAGCTCCTTCGTGAGAAGCCCAGCTAGCCATGTTGCTAGCTGACCCACCAAGAGTTTGTGTGATCTGTGCATTGGTATCTGTATTGGCTCTTACTTGTCCCTCGGGAACAACAATGATGTCATCAATGACATCGCCAATAACAAGAACTCTTTCCACTAGTTCACTTTCGACCAAGATGTAGCGATCTGTCCTGCAAGCTTGACGTTGTTTCTAGCAAGATCAAGATTCACTTCAAGGCTTCTACCCTTTGACTCTTCAACAATGAATCCAAGTAGGAAAGGTGTTACCGCTTTACCGTGAACGCCAGCAGCATCTGCTGCCTTGAATGCAATCTGTAGAACACGATCGTGTTCTGCAGGATCCCACTGCAGTCCAACTGGAATTGGGTTAGCAATAACAATTCCCTGGTTGTGTCCAAGTTCATCTTGAGCCTTCATTGCCTGAGCAATCTGATCTGTAGTGTCTAGTGACCAGTCAATCTGAAGACCTGATTGGTTTAACCAGAAAGCTGGGAACTCTTTTGTCTGCCAACCGATAACTGGAACTGAAAGTGATTCAAGTCTTTCTAGAGTTGCTGAGATATCTAGTACTGACTTCACACCAGCACAGACCACAGTAATAGGTGTAACAGCAAGAGTAGATAGGTCAGCTGACTCATCAAAGGTTGTGTTGGCACCTCTGTGAACTCCACCAAGACCTCCGGTAGCAAATACTCGGATACCCGCAAGAGCAGCAAGGTGAGCAGTAGCAGCAACTGTAGTTGCTCCGCTCTCTTTACGGGCAGCCAAGATAGGAATATCTCTAACGCTGGCCTTAGCTAGATCTTCATTAGCAATACGTTCAACACCAACTGAATCAAGACCAATCTGAGGGACACCGTCCAAGATGGCAATAGTTGCAGGAGTTACACCCTGCTCTCTAAGAATGTCTTCAAACTCAATAGCAGCAGCTAGGTTCTGAGGTCTTGGTAGGCCATGAGAGATGATTGTTGACTCTAGGGCTACAACTGGTTTGCCTGCATCTAGGGCAGCGGCTACTTCTTTTGAGATTTGAAAAGGTTTCATACATCAAGGTTAACGCAACGCTCCCAAGAGATAGCATCGAAGTATGCAGAGCCCACTAAGTTTCCTTGAAGGTGTTAGACATCCTGAGGCTTTTCATGGCAAAGGCAAGGCCAGTCCCTTCTTTGAAGGTTGGTATGTGAAGTTAGTATCTGCTGATCTTTCTCAAAGATGGGCTGTAATTCCAGGAATCTTCAAGGGCATTGATAAAGCAGACAGCAAAGAACGTCAGAGTAAAGATGAAGCTTTCATTCAAGTTCTTGATGGTTCAACTGGACGTAGCTGGTTCCACTCCTTTGACATATCTGAGTTCAAGGCATCACCTAACAAGTTTGAAGTTCAAATAGGAAACAACTTCTTCAGTGAAACTGAAGTAAGACTTGATCTTCCTCA
Organism: Actinomycetota bacterium; assembly: GCA_046049845.1. GTDB lineage: Bacteria > Actinomycetota > Actinomycetes > Actinomycetales > Microbacteriaceae > Rhodoluna. The sequence goes on along the minus strand of JBJOQP010000065.1, from coordinate 2,051 downwards.
ACTGCAAGGAACAATCTCCATCACAACACCTTTTGTTCCTTGGCCTGTGACACTAAGAAGCCCAGGAATCATGGGTTGGTATGGATTAGTTCCATTCATGGAATGCTTCCACGGCATTGTGAGCTTTGGTCACCAACTAGAAGGTTCACTAACAGTAGAAGGAAAAGAACAATCCTTCGCTAAAGGCAAAGGCTACATAGAAACAGATTGGGGCAGAGGCTTTCCTTCTGGATATATCTGGATGCAAACTAATCACTTTGATTTCAACAACGAAACATCTCTAATTACATCAGCTGCAATCATTCCTTGGATTGGTAAATCCTTTAGAGGTTTCATCATGGGACTAATGCATGAAGGAAAGCTTTATAGCTGGACTACTTATAACGGAGCTAAAGAATTAGAACTAAGAGTTGATGACACTCACGTGTACTGGAAGGTTCAAGGTCCTGACGGAACTTTGGATCTGAAAGCAGAAAGAACTCGTGGCGGATTACTTCATGCACCACTACATAAGAACATGCATAGAAGAGTTGAAGAGACTATGGATTCAACTGTTGAAATAACTCTCACCGACAACAACGGAAAGCAGATTGTTTCTGGAACAGGGACAGCTGCTGCTTTAGAAATATTTGGAGAACTAGAAAAACTACTTGCTTACAAAAAGTAACGACTAGATTCCTCCGCCGCCTCCGCCACCACTGCCGCCTCCGGCTGAACCGCCGCCACCTGAGCCCCCTGATGAATCAACGCTTAGTGACTGAGCAAGGATGCGATCTAGGCTAGAGAAACTGTCTGAGAATACTGGTGCTCCAACAAACCAAACGGGTGTTGTGTCTTTCTCATAGAGATTGTTGAGAACACCATTCCATTGTTTATGAAGTCCTAGCAGAATCGCCCAAGGCAATACCTCTTCGTAGAGTTTCAAAACACTTCTTCCCTTTACTTGAGAAGGAGTGAGTGAAGCTCCCTTAGGTGACTGTAGGAAATCTAAGCGATCCTTCTCAGCAAGTTCGATATACATCTTCATCCCCTTGAGGTAATCCTCGACCTCTACGCCCTTTGCAGTCATCACACGCTTAGACAAGATAATCCAATAGGTCAGTAAGTAAGGGAACACAAAGAGGAAAGGTATTGCCGTCAGAAAAGACACGCTCTCTGCATCAACTGCTATAGCCGAGGCAAACAAAATGACTGTCGCAAGAAGCACTCCCACGAATACAAGTGCTGGAATACCAAGAGCACGCTTCTTGAAATAGCCCCCTGAGTTCACCTGACGTGTGATTTTGCTCTTCAAGGCGAGGAGCCTCTTTGCTAGAGCAGCCTGTTCGGCTGCTTTCATGTTGCCCGACAGGTTGACTTCATCCCCTGCTTTAGAAAGCCCAAGAGCTTTCAGTAGCTCCACATGGTTTGGGTTTGTGGCTACCTCAGAAGTTTTTCTGAGAATGAAGTTGTCTTTCTTTGAGTCGGCAACTTGTTCAATCTCAATAAGTTTCTTGATAGCTAGCTCAATAACACTTGCTTGATTTAGGTGAGCAGATTTTCTGGCTACTAGTGCTGACACCGCTAAGTCAGGTGAGACAGGTGGTTGATACTGCGGAATGATGATTGAAGTTTTGCCTAGATTCTTTAGTTGGGTGACTCGATAGTAGATTGCCCAAATCAGAATTGCGATAAGTGCAATGAGGCTCAACAGGAACCAGATGAAACTAGGGCTATCAACCGCTTGAGGGCCATCTACGTTTGCAACACCAGGATTGAATCCAATTGCAATTGTTTGAGTCTCAGTTGCCTTTAGATCTGTGGAGCTAAAGACAAATGTGTTCTCGCTAGGTTGGGATACTTTGCAGGAACCGGTTGAACCATAATTTCCTTCGTAGCAACGCATTGATTTGGGAATCACATTTTGGCTTAGGGCTTGATCAAGAATGACGGTTGCAGAAACACGACCAAAGCTTTGTAGCCAGCCAGTTCCATTGATGTCCCAGTAGAACTCGCTTCGAGTTGTTTTCGAGTCTTCGCTTTCAAAATTGCTTAGAACCCAATCCTGCTTG
>JBJOQP010000064.1:0-4386 GCA_046049845.1 Actinomycetota bacterium | reverse complement strand
GAAGGCTTTGGAGTTGGTGCAATCTCTGAACCAACACCGGTGTTGTTAACTTCACCTAGGACAAGAGGCTTATCATTCTTGATCAAGTCAAATAGCACCTGAGCTTTTTCATAGTCAGGCATTACTCGTCCCTCGTTAGGTGCTGGCAATCCTGAAACAGATGGCAGCTGAAGGAAAGTGATGTTCTTCATCGGGATATCTTTTAGAGCATTCGCGACACCCATTAGTGCAGCTGGGTTAGAAAGAGTTTTGCTCAAGGTCATGTTTCTAGCTGCTGCTTGAGCAAGGCTGTAGAGAGCAACTGGGTTATTCAAGATATCTTTGCTCTTTAGTTTTCTAACTAGAGAAGTTAGGTAAACCTGCTGGTTGCTAATTCGGCCTAGGTCTGAACCATCGCCAACACCGTGCCTAGTTCTAAGGAACTGTAGTGCTTGAACTCCCTGAAGAGTGTGCATACCCTTCTTTAGATATGTGTTGGTGTATTCATCTTCAATGTCTTCGGCAACACAAACTTCAACACCACCAACAGCATTAGAAAGTTCAATAACTCCGTTGAAGTCAACCATCGCAAGATAAGGAATGTCGACACCGGTAAGAAGTTCAACAGTTAGAAGTGTGCAACCAGGACCACCGTTACCGATAGTTGCGTTGATCTGACCTAAAGATTGTGCGTAGTAGCCAGGACCACCGGTTGTGCTTGGACATGCTGGCCAAGGAACAAGAGTGTCTCTAGGGAAAGATAATGCAACAGCATTTTTTCTATCAGCTGATACGTGCATCAAAATAATTACGTCTGCTAAAACTCCTCCGGTGTCACCGAAAGCAGAGTTACCAGCACCTTGTCGTGAATCGCTTCCAACAAGAAGCATGTTCAGTGGGCCATCCATTGGCGGAATTACTCTTGGGCCATCAAGACCTGGAACATCAATTTCTCCACGGCCTAGTTCTGTGGCAAGTTGAACTGCAGAAACAGTGGTCACAGTCAAAGTTGAAACAAGGACAACGATAAGGGCTTTGCCTAGAATGCCGATGAATGCACGGAATCTTCCGGCTGCGTGAATGTTGCCATGGCGTGCAATCGCACGATCTTTATTCTTTGACTTCTCAGGCATTGAGATAACCCCTTAGTTGAGTTGGCTAAGTCTCAATTAGACAAAACTGGCGGAGGCCGTGGGATTCGAACCCACGGAACCTTTCAGTTCACTAGTTTTCAAGACTAGCTCCTTCGGCCGCTCGGACAGACCTCCGTTGAATAGTCTAACTAATCATTAGTGCTTATAAAAATACGGGGGCAACCTGCTATTAGCCTGTGAGCTAGCTTTGGCTATAAATAATGCCTTCTAGGCCTTCTAATACCTTGGCAACACCATGTTCTTCAACGCTAGCGGTCACCATTGTGGCTGCCTGCTTCACTTCATCTGGACCCTGGCCCATAGCAAAAGAAAGGCCTCCGCCGGCATTAGCCCACTCAAACATGGAGATATCGTTACGTCCATCGCCTATGGCAATAACCCTGTTACTTGGAACATTTAGCGCTTTTCTTCTTTGTTCCAGAGCACTTGCCTTGGTAACTCCCTGTGGAGAGATGTCTAGCCAAGCTGTGTAGCCAATGGCATAAGAAACAGAATGAAGACCAACGGACTCAACTATCTCTAGGAAATCATTAACGTTCTGCTCAGGAGATAGAACTACAACTCGGCTTACTTCACCGTGCATAAGTTGATCTAGTGGAGTCTCGATGTTTTCTGCACCTAAAGCGTATGAAGGAAATGGTTTATGGAATCTGTATGTGCCATCAACATCTTCAACTGCGAAGTGAGCATTAGGAAGTTTTTCAATTAGCTGGCTTAGCACCGGTGCTGGATCAAAGCCAATAACTTCTCTAACTGAATAACCTCTGTCATCTTGGTGATCAATTTCAATTGTCACTGCTCCGTTGGAACAAACAACATGTCCTGCTTCAATTCCAACATCTTGAACTACAGGAATTGCATTAGCTGCCGCTCTTCCAGTTGCAACAACAACGTGGTGACCTAAATCTCTAACTCTTGTAACTTCTCTAATTACTTCAGGAGCTAAGAAGCCATCGTCGTGCACAAGTGTGCCATCGATGTCGATAGCAATCAGCCACGGTTCAGATGTCACGACTTAGCTCTTGCTCACAGCAGAAATTACTTCAGCTCCACCAAGGTATGGTCTTAGTGCTACTGGGATGCGAACAGATCCATCTTCTTGCTGGTGGTTCTCAAGAATTGCAACTAACCATCTTGTAGTTGCAAGAGTTCCGTTAAGAGTTGCAGCTACTGCTGTCTTGCCATCTTCTTTTCTGTAGCGAACATTCAATCTTCTTGCTTGATATGTTGTGCAGTTAGAAGTTGAAGTTAGTTCTCTATAAGTTCCTTGTGAAGGAACCCATGCTTCAGCATCGTATTTACGAGCAGCACTTGAACCTAAATCTCCAGCTGCAGTATCAATAACGCGATATGGGAGTTCACACTTCTTTAACATTTCTTCCTGCCAAGCAAGAAGTTTCTTGTGCTCCTCTTCTGCTTGCTCAGGAGCAATGTATGAGAACATCTCAAGTTTGTTGAACTGGTGAACACGAAGAATACCCTTGGTATCTTTTCCGTGGCTTCCAGCTTCACGTCTGTAACAAGTTGACCAACCTGCATATCTCTTTGGTCCATCACTTAGATCAATAATTTCGTTGCTGTGATATCCAGCAAGAGCAACTTCGCTAGTTCCAGTTAGGTATAGGTCATCCGCTGGAAGGTAGTAGATCTCATCAGAGTGCTCACCTAGGAAACCAGTTCCTGCCATGACTTCAGGCTTGACAAGTGTTGGTGTAATAAGTGCTGTGAAGTTGGCTTTAGCCGCTTGATCTAGGGCCAGGTTCATAAGAGCTAGCTCTAGTCTTGCTCCCCAACCTTTTAGGAAATAGAACCTAGAGCCTGAGATCTTGACGCCTCGCTCGATGTCAATAACATCAAGTAATTCGCCCAATTCAACGTGATCTTTAGGTTTGAAGGAGAAGTTTGGCTTAGTTCCTTCTTCACGAATTACAACAAAGTTCTCTTCCCCACCAACAGGAACTCCGTCTGTAACAACGTTTTCAATCTTTGAAACGATTGCGTTCAATTCATTCTGAAACTCTGCTGCTTTTTGCTCTGCAGCTTTAACTCCAGCAGCCAGCTCCTGGCCTTCTGCAATAAGTTTCGTTCTTTCTTCAGGAGATGCTCCGGCAACAAGCTTTGCTTTAGCATTCTGCTCTGCTCTTAGATTCTCAAATTCGGCTTGAGCTTTGCGCCAATTGTCATCTGCAGCAGCAGCTTGATCAACTAGCTCAACGCTTGCTCCTCTAGCGCGTTGAGAAACTTTAATCGCTTCTGGATTTTCTCTAAGCAGGTTTGCATCAATCATTTCTATAGTTACCTTTAACGTCCTTGACGAAGTTTGTTTAGCCAAGACTCTGCAGAAGCAAATTCTTTGTTTGAGTTATTGCCTTCGTGCTCACTCTTTTTCTTGTCAGCTCTCGGGTATGAACCTAAGAAGGTTACCTTCGGGCTAAATCTGTGAAGACCCATGAGTGCTTCAGCAACAGCTTCATCATCGATGTGCCCTTGTGCATCAATGTTGAATCTGTATCTACCTAGTTGATCTCCAATTGGTCTTGATTCAATTCGAGAGAGGTTCACACCACGTGCAGCAAACTGTTCAAGCATCTCTAGAAGAGCACCCGGGTGATCTTCTGGAAGTTCAACAATTACAGAAGTCTTATCTTTGCCAGATCTCTTGGTTGGTTTGGAATTTAATCCGATTTCAATAAATCTTGTTTGAGCATTCTTGTTGTCACCAATGTTTCTGGCAAGAACAGTTAACTTGTAGTGGTCTGTGATGCTCTTAGCGGCGATAGCTGCATCAGCGATTGCATCTTTAGAAAGAAGATCTGCTGCTGCAGCTGCGGTTGAGGTTGCAGGTAGATGTGTGTGGTTAGGAATGTTTTCTTGAAGCCAACCACGGCATTGAGCAAAAGCTGTTGGATGTGTGCTTACAACTTTCACATCAGTAAGTTTTGTTCCAGGCTTTGCTACAAGGTTGAAAGTTACTGGAACAAGATACTCACCATAGATACGTATCTCTGTTGTGTTGGCTAGAGCATCAAGAGTTGCTGAGACTCCACCTTCAATAGAGTTTTCAACTGGAACTATTGCTCTTAGCGCCTTGCCTGTTAGGACTGCGTCGATAGCTTCAGTAACAGTGTTTACAGCAAGGTGCTTGGCTGTTTTGGCATCTTTCACCTGAGCCAGAGCAAGCTCAGTAAATGTACCCACAGGACCTAAGAAGGCGTAGGTAGATTTCTTACTGTTTGCTGATTTAGCCATAGAT
>JBJOQP010000063.1:0-4437 GCA_046049845.1 Actinomycetota bacterium | reverse complement strand
ATTGGCATGGGAGGTGCAAATGAAATCTTCCGCTGAACTAACTGCAGAAGCTCGAACTAGAGCAATCGCCAAGAGCGTCTCTATTGACGGGGTCAATACAAACTACTGGGTTTATCCGGCAACAACGGGGGACACCTCAAAGGCAAAGACTCTTGTATTAGTGCATGGGTACAGGGGAGACCACCACGGCCTAGAATCCTTCGCTGGAGGCCTAACAGACTTCAATGTCATAGCCCCAGACCTACCTGGATTCGGAACCTCGGATCCTTTGAAAGTCGAGCACTCCTTAGATTCATACGCAATCTGGTTCAAGGCATTTCTCGAAGAGTTGTCTCTAGACAAGCCTCTAGTTGTTGGACATTCCTTTGGAACATTGGTTGTAAGTTCTACTGAGGCAAAGCTTTCACTGTTCTCCAAGATCGTTCTAGTAAACCCTGTGGCTGGTGGACGCATAGTTGGAATTTCGAAGTTTCTCTTAGAGTTCGTTAAGTTCTACTACTGGGTGGCTCACGTCGTTCCAGAAGTTATTGGTAACAGAATGACCAAGACTTATCTGCTAGTTGACTCAATGTCCGCATACACAACCAAATCAAAGGATAAGAAACTTAGAAAGTGGATTAAGGAGCAGCATCGAAACCACTTCAACAGTTTTGCTAACTCGCAAGTTGTATGGGAAGCGTATTTAGCTTCCACTGGCAACGTAGTCACACCATTCGTGAAGCAAATTCATAAGCCAGTGCTCTTGATCGCTGCTGAGTTAGATGAAATCACACCTGTGTCTGCGGTCTACGAATTTGCATCGACCATGGACAACGCTCAAGTTCACGAAATCAAAGGCTGTGGTCACCTAGTTCATTATGAAGCAGCTCAAGAAGCCATTGATGTAATCAACGAGTTCCTCTCAAAGTAGATTGAAATGCAGACCCTCCACTTTGACGCACGCTTCATCAGAATAGATCAACATGATGGCATCAGCAGATTCAGTGCGGAACTTGCGAAAGCACTTTCGACAAAGGTTCACCTAGTTGCAATCATTCACGATTTGAGACAACTTGACTTCTTACCAAGATCAATCGATTACGTAGTTGTCAACAACCCTCAATCTCCAAAAGAACTCTTTATCGCAAGCAAGTTGAACAGATTGGGTGCTATTCACGTATTCTCACCAATGCAATTGATGGGAAGCGTTGGTAGAAAATACAAGCTGATTCTCACACTGCACGATCTCATCTACTACAGACACCGGAAGCCACCACAAAGTCTGAACCTGTTTGTGCGAATCATCTGGCGTTTGTATCACCTCAGTTATCAGCCACAAAGATGGCTTCTCAATAGAGCGGATGCAATAGCAACTGTTTCAAACACAACAAAGTTGCTGATGGAGAAGCACCACCTGACGCGTAAACCAATCACAGTTGTGTACAACGCTCCAGACAAGGTTCAAGGCGTGACCTCTTCAGCTCCTGAATCTAAGAACTTGATCTACATTGGCTCATTCATGCCATACAAGAATGTTGAAACACTCGTTAGGGGAGCAGGATTGCTTCCTGGATACACCCTTCATCTACTGAGCAAGATTTCCAAGGATCGAAAAGGTGCCCTTGAGAAACTTGCTAATTCAGCTAACGCCTCTGTTGTATTTCATGATGGTGTGACTGACAAAGAATATCGAGATTTGCTCAGAACGGCATTCGTTTTAGTTTCTGCAAGCAAGGACGAAGGCTTCGGCATTCCTCTGGTTGAAGCTATGCAAATTGGAACCCCAGTGGTTGTCTCAGACTTGGACATCTTCTCTGAAGTTGCTGGCGAGGCGGGTACTTTCTTCAATCCAGACAGTCCAGAAGGATTCGCTAAAGCAATTGTTTCCTTGGAGGATTCGGTAACGTGGGCATCGAAGGCATCTCAATCAATTAGCCAGGCAGCAAAGTTTGACTGGGATAAATCAACTGACGCATTGCTGACTGCGTTTAAGAACTTAGATTCCTAAAGACTCTGGTCTGTATTCGGCGACAGTCCATGCATTATCAGAGTGCATGAACTTATTCAGTGAAGCATTGCTTAGTCGCTCACCTTCACGAGGCAATTCACCGTTTGAAATTATCGTAAGAACTTTTCTAATGAAAGCTCCATGTGAAACAGCCAGCACACGCTTTCCTGCATACTCGTTAGCAATCAAATCAAGAAGCAAAATGGTTCTTGCCCGAAGATCTTCTAGCGATTCGAGCCCTTCAATCACTGCATGGCTCTCATACATCTTGCGCCAAGAAGCGTGATCTAGGCCTTCTGCAACTCCAAAGGATCTTTCGATTAGTTCTGGAACGATGACTACATTCATTCCAAGTTCTTTGGCAACAATGTCTGCTGTGTCTTTCGCTCTAGAGAGGGGAGATGCGATGATTACGTCCCAGTCCTCACGATTTAGGACTGAAGCGGCTTGGAGAGCCTGCGCTCGTCCAGTGTCATTCAGAGGAATATCTGTAGAGCCCTGAAGTCTCAGATCAATGTTCCAGTCGGTCTGTCCGTGTCGGAGTAAACCAAGAAGTGTTTCAGTCAACGAGTAGCCTCTCTAGAGCAAGTGATGTGTTTGCCTCAATCTTTGCGTTAGCAAAAGAATCAGCCCGTGTTGCACCTATGTTTACGACGATTATTGGCTTTTGACTCTTTGAAGCTTGCTTGGCGAATCTATAACCAGAGTTGACGGTTAGTGAACTTCCAGCAACTAAAAGAACATCAGAATCTTCGAGAAGATTTAGTGCAAGCTCAACTCTTTCGCTAGGCACTGATTCTCCGAAGAAGACCACATCAGGCTTGTAGACACCTTTACATAACTTGCAGCTAGGCACGATGAAATTCTCTGTTCCCTCTACCTCAGCATCACCGTCAGGAGTGAATTCAACGTTTTCATCCTTGTGGATCGAAGGATTCAAGTCTTTGAGAAATGAATCCATTTCAACTCTGGAAATAGAGTCCTTGCAGCTCATACAGACGACTCGATCTAGACGCCCGTGTAAATCAATTACAGATCTGCTACCTGCTTCTTGGTGCAAACCATCTACGTTTTGAGTAACCAAAGTTCTGATCTTTCCCTGAGACTCGGCTTTAGCAAGGGCTAGGTGTCCAGCATTTGGCATTGCTGAGGAAATTCTCGACCATCCGACATAGCTTCTTGCCCAGTAGCGTTTCTGAGCCAGATCGGATCCCATAAACGTGTCAAAGGTCATGGGGTGCTTGGCGACTCTGCCTTGCCCACGATAGTCAGGAATACCTGAATCAGTGCTCAGTCCGGCCCCAGTGAGCACGAACACTCTTTTTCCTTGAATACGTTCGCGAGCTGTTTCGATAGAAAACAGGGCAGCAGAAGATAGACCTTCATTGCTTTCACTACTCTGATTGATCATTAACTGTTTCTATCTACTGGTTTGATATAAGTAAAACCCCGACATTACTGCCGGGGCTTTAGTAGCTGTCTCAAACTACGTGTCCGAAAGGGGACTTGAACCCCTACCCCCTTGCGAGGACTAGCACCTCAAGCTAGCGCGTCTACCATTTCGCCACCCGGACTTGGGTTTGGCACTCTTCTTTGACTACCAGTTCTAAATGTTACTACGAATACTCAATAAGACTTTGGCTACCAAGTCATGACAAAAACGGCTAGCAGGAGTAGTTTTGATTCATGGCTAATGATGCACGAAACACGTTGAACAGTTTGGTAGCAGCGCTCGAGAGACATTACGAGGCGATTTCCAGTGGACGCGGCGGTGAAGACCCAGCCGTAATCGCTACCTACGAGCACCTAAAGACAGCGTTCTTGGACTATGAAGAGGCTGTTTCTGATGCATTCGGTGAAGTTCTTCCTATGGAGCTAGCGGAAGACGACGAAGACTGGTCATGAATTTCCTAGAAGCCATAATTCTAGGAATCGTTCAAGGGCTTACGGAATTCCTTCCTGTTTCATCTAGTGCTCACGTTCAGATCGCATCTGAACTAATGCAGATACCTGGATTGTCGGATAAGAACTCTGCCACAACAGCTTTCATTGCAACTATTCAGCTCGGAACTGAAGCCGCTGTCTTGATTTACTTTGCCAAAGACATTTCCCGATTGGTCAAAGCGTGGTTCAGGGGAGTGTTCAACGCAAAACTTAGAACCAACGCAGACTACAGAATGGCTTGGCTGGTCATTATCGCTTCTATCCCAGTTGGCTTGGTCGGCTATTTGCTAAGAGACTTCATTCAAGACACCGTCAGAACTCTATGGGTAGTCGCTTTCACAATGATTTTGTTCGCTGCAATCCTGTTCCTTGCAGATCGATACGGCAGAAGACAGAAAGAGGTTGCTGACGTTACCTTCAACTCAGCAGTTGGCTTCGGTCTGTCACAAGCTTTGGCTGTTATTCCAGGAGTGTCTAGATCAGGGGCCAGCATCAGCTTCGGATTG
>JBJOQP010000062.1:0-4442 GCA_046049845.1 Actinomycetota bacterium | reverse complement strand
GAAGCCAGCTAGAGCTGGTTCTTCAATTGGAGTTTCAAAAGTGAAGGACATGGCTGACTTTGCTAAAGCTCTTGAAGTTGCTTTCGCTGAAGACAGCAAAGTGACTGTTGAAAAAGGTTTAGTCGGTAGAGAAGTTGAATGTGCTGTGCTTTCAAGACTTGGTGGTGGAGCACCTCGAGTATCTGTTGCCGGTGAAATTGTAATTCGTGCAGGCGATTTCTATGACTTTGAGGCAAAGTACCGTGATGCTGATGCAGCAGAACTTATCTGCCCAGCAGATCTAACTGAAGATGAGCTTCATGAACTTCAAGCATTGGCAAGAAGAGCTTTCAACGCTCTTGGCTGTTTTGGTTTGGCGAGAGCAGATTTCTTCCTAACCAAAGATGGCTTCTTTGTAAATGAATTGAACCTGATGCCAGGTTTCACACCAATCTCGATGTATCCAAAGTGTTGGCAGGCGTCTGGGGTTTCTTACCCAGAGCTAATTGATAACTTGATTCAGTTAGCTTTCGAACGTAACTAGTTCAAACAGCTCTTGGTCTGTTTGGTGAACTGAACTGCTTGCCCTAGATCTTCAAGCACATTTGCTCCAGAAGACTTGGTTGAATCAATCGTCACAGCAGTTGCTGGAGTTCTACCAAAACTAATGAACGTGTAATTAGGTTTATCTGATTCATCGACAATCCAGTCAACATCTCCTGCTGTAATGCAAGGAAGTGTGCTCACCATTACTGGTTCCAGTCCACAGGTCAGTGTGATGGCTACAGGAGAACCCCAAGCAGCAGTGGATTGGGAGTTGGTGGTTCTCTTTATTTGCCCGTCAGTTTCGCTAGGCAGCCTCACAATAACCTCAGCACAGCCAGGGTCATTAGCTAGTGGGGCAGGAGACATAACCACGGTTGAGGTGCAACCTGAGAGCACTAGGGGCAGGGCTAATGCCAGAATTCGCAAAATCTTCATCAATAACAGGCTACCTTTGAAACGTGGAGCAAAATAACACCTTGGCAAATCTGGGCGAAAGCGAGTCGCTTTCTCGCACCATCGGCAAGCTCATTTCCGGTGACTATGCAATTGTTGGTCCTGGCGATGATGCTGCGGTTGTAGCAAGTAGCGATGGAAGATTTGTTGTCACAACAGACACCATGATTGAAGGCCACGACTTCAAACTGGATTGGTCCTCTGGGTTTGACCTTGGTTTCAAAGCTATTGCCTCTAACGTGGCTGACGTTGCAGCCATGGGAGCGAAGCCAACTGCTCTAGTAGTAGCTATTGCATTACCTGGACACACTCAGATCTCTTGGCTTGAAGATTTTGCAGCTGGACTAAACGCAGGTCTCACTCAGCTAGCACCGGGTGCATCTGTTGTTGGTGGGGATCTAGCAAGTGCTGATCAAGTATTCATTTCCGTCACCGCTCACGGTGATCTAGAAGGATTAGAACCTGTATTGAGAAGTGGGGCTAAGCCAGGAGACGTCTTGGCGATAGCTGGAACTCTAGGTAAAGCAGCAGCAGGTCTAGCACTTCTTGAATCAGAAATAGCTGATGCTAAGAATGCTTTTGATGAACTAGTTTCTATTCAACTAAGACCAACACCACCAATTGCTGCAGGAGTGTTAGCCAACAAGGCTGGGGCAACAGCGATGCTTGATGTATCTGATGGTCTTGCTAAAGATGCTTCAAGAATTGCAAAGGCATCTAGTGCCACAGTTCAGATTGATAAGTCAGCTCTACTTGGTTTTGAAGCAGTTCTAGAGCTAGCTGCTTTGAGATTAGAAGTATCACCTGAGAACTGGGTTCTATTCGGTGGGGAAGATCATGCACTGTTAGCCACCTTCCCTGAAGGTGCTAACATTCCTAAAGAGTTCAAACCAATAGGTCGCATACTTCCAGCAAGTGATGCGTTGGTTCTACTGGACGATTTAGAACTTCGGGCAAGTGGATGGGATTCGATTCGTGGCTAAGCTAACCATCACCAAAGACACACTTCAGATTGAGCTTGGCTTCTGGGAGAGACTCGGGTCTATTTCTCGAGACTCTTCAATCAAGCTATCTGACATTGCTGGGGTTGAAGCCGTGGAGAAAGTCACGCTGGATATCTTTGGGTATCGAGTGGTGGGAACCGCTCTACCTAAGGTTGTGCTTCTTGGACACTTCCGTAAGTCAAAGAAGCGAATGATGGTTTATTGGACTAGGGGCCAGCAGGCTCTGATACTTGATCTCAAGAACGGGCCTTACCAAAGAATGATTATTGGCTGCGATAACGCTAAAGCTTTAGCTAAGGAACTAACCGCCGGTGTGTAGTGCTGCGTTCAGGGTTATCCCTGCACCAGTTCTAGGTAGCACTTCAACTCTTCCGTTTAGAGAGTTTCTTCTGAAGAGAAGATTCGGTTGACCACTTAGCTCAACAGCTTTTGCAGTTCTTTCGTCTGAACCATCAATAATGGTGACCTTAGTTCCTGCAGTTACATACAAACCTGCTTCAACTACAGAGTCATCTCCAATAGAGATACCGATTCCAGCATTAGCTCCTAGAAGAGCTCTTTCACCAATCTGAACTCTTTCTCTTCCGCCACCGGATAGAGTTCCCATGATTGAAGCTCCACCACCAATGTCAGATCCATTACCAACAACAACTCCTTGAGAGACTCTTCCCTCAATCATTGCTATTCCTAGAGTTCCAGCGTTGAAGTTCACGAAGCCTTCGTGCATGATGGTGGTTCCTGGTGATAGATGAGCACCAAGTCTTACTCGGTTGGTGTCTGCAATACGAACACCCTTAGGAACTACATAATCAACAAGTCTTGGGAACTTGTCTACAGAGTGAACTGTGATGCCACTTCTCGAAAGTGTTGGCAACAGCTTCTCGTAGTCAGAGACCGCAATCGGACCAATTGATGAGAAGGCAACAATTGGCAAGTGAGCCATAAGGTTCTCTAGGTTGATTGTGTTTGGTTTGACTAGAAGGTGAGAGAGCAGGTGCAGTCTTAGGTAGGCATCTGGAGTTGATGAAACTGGGGCGTTGAGGTCAATCTCAGTTCTAACGGCTTTTACTTCGACGTTACGTCTGGCATCTTTACCAATTAGAGCATCAAAGTTCTTGTCCATGAGGTAAACCTCATCGCCTGTTGGAGCTGGTCCAAGTTGAGGCTTTGGATAGTAGGTATCCAAGATGGTGCCATCAGCAGAAATAGTGGCAAGGCCCATGCCCCAGGCATTTGTAGGTGCGTCTAAATTATTCATCCCTACAAGGTTACAAGTAGGCTCGTAAGGTGAGTGTAAATCTTGATCTAAAAAGTGATGTTGTTGAGCTGACCAAAGTCATCTGCGACATCGAATCTGTCTCGGGCAATGAGAAGGAACTGGCTGACGCCATCGAGTCTGCTCTCAAGGAATACAGCCATCTAGAGGTTATCCGCGATGCTGATGCTGTTATTGCTAGAACAAACCTAGGCAGAGACAAGAGAGTAGTTATCGCCGGACACATCGATACCGTTCCTGTGGCCGATAACCTGCCTACCAAACTCATCAATCTTGAAAGATCCCATGTTCTCTGGGGTAGGGGAACAGTAGACATGAAGGCAGGCGTGGCTGTTCAGTTGAAGCTTGCCGCAGCACTTGTATCTCCTAATGTTGATGTCACCTGGGTCTTCTATGACCATGAAGAAGTTGACTCAGCACTAAATGGTCTAGGCCGTATTGCACGAAACAGACCAGAACTCCTGGAGAGCAGCTTTGCTGTTCTATGCGAACCAAGTAATGCCAGAGTCGAAGGTGGTTGCAATGGAACACTTCGTGCTGTTATCAAGCTATCCGGAGTGAAGGCTCACTCTGCTCGTCCTTGGATGGGGGAGAATGCCCTTCATAAGGCAGCTGTGCCATTGGCAATCTTGGCTAACTATGTTCCTCAAGAAGTTGAAGTCGATGGTCTTGTTTACCGCGAGAGTTTGAATGCCGTTCTTATGAACTCAGGAATTGCTGCCAATGTTATCCCTGATGAAGCTCTGATTACTGTGAACTACAGATTTGCTCCAAGTAAATCCAGTGCTGAAGCAGAAGCTCACCTTAGAAGGCTATTTATCGGGTATGACCTAGAGATAACCGACTTTGCCGATGGAGCTAGACCTGGACTAGATCTGCCGGAGGCAGCTGCTTTTGTGGCTGCTACTGGGACAGTTCCTTTCCCTAAGTATGGCTGGACTGATGTGGCTAGATTCAGTGCCCTTGGTATTCCAGCGGTGAATTTCGGTCCTGGAGACCCAAATAAGGCCCATGCTGACGATGAGGGTGTGGAGATTGACCAGATTTACGCTTGTGAGAAAGCGCTCTCAGATTGGCTTTCAGCCTAAAAAGTAATCAAATGGATACCTGAGGATTGTGAACAGGCCCTAAATCAGCCCCTAAAGCGTGGTTTAATAGAAGTTCCAAGTATCAAGGAGTCTCTA
>JBJOQP010000061.1:0-4486 GCA_046049845.1 Actinomycetota bacterium | reverse complement strand
CCTCAGCTTTGAATCTTTCGATAGCTTCATCGATTAGACGCTGAGCTTCATCCTTACCTGCCCACTTACCAACCTTGACCCATTTGCCTGGCTCTAGATCTTTGTAGTGTGTGAAGAAGTGCTCTAGCTCGTCCTTGGTCTGCTGAGGAACATCGTTGATGTCCTGGATGTGAGCCCAACGCTTGTCCTTGACTGGAACACAAAGAATCTTCTCGTCGATGCCGCCGTCGTCTTCCATAGGCAATACACCTACTGGTCTAACCTCAACGATTACACCTGGGAATAGTGGATATTCAAGAAGAACTAGTGCGTCTAATGGGTCTCCATCGCCACCGAGGGTGTTGTCAAAGTATCCGTAGTCAACTGGATAGACAAAAGGTGTGAACAGAACGCGGTCCAGACGGACTCGGCCTGACTCGTGGTCAACCTCATATTTGTTACGGCTTCCACGAGGAATCTCGATGATGGCGTCAATAGACATGCTTCTCCTAAATAGGCTAGTTACTACAAGAATACCGAAAGGCGACAATGTCCGAGCGAGTTAGGCTCTCCCCAGCAATGGCGGATATCCGTCGTGCTATTCGGGATGCCTGGGATCTGGTCGGGCTAGCCAAAGGCTCAACAGTTGCAGTTGCCTGCTCTGGAGGAGCAGATTCACTAGCTTTGGCAAGTGCTGCCTTGTTTGAAGGCAATAGAGCAGAGCTCAAAGTTGCTGCTGCGATTGTGAATCACAATCTTCAACAAGGGTCTAAAGAAGTTGCCTTGAAGACTAAAGACATCCTTACGGATATGGGCTATGAGTTAGTTGAAGTTGTTGATGTAGTTGTTCAACAAAACTCTTTGGGTATGGAAGCAGCCGCTAGAAATGCTCGCTATGAAGCTCTTTCAAAGTTTGCTTCAAAGCACAATGCAGTCTTCACAATGCTCGGCCACACTCTCGATGATCAAGCAGAGACAGTATTACTAGGTTTAGCCAGAGGATCTGGTGCTAAATCAATGGCGGGTATGCCAACTCTTTCTGCAGATGGAAAGTATTTGAGACCACTTCTCAAGATCACAAGAAAAGAAACAGTTTCATATTGTGAAGATCTTGGCATTCAGTACTGGTCTGATCCACAGAATCTAGACACCAAGTTCTCAAGAGTGAAGGCAAGACTAAAGGTCTTGCCAGTTCTTGAAGAAGAGCTAGGTCCTGGCATCGCTCAAGCTCTTTCAAGAACAGCGGAGATTTTGCAGGATGACATTAGTTATCTAGAAGCTCAAGCCGATGAGGCCTTCAAGACAACTACTAGGACAACCAACAACTCAGTCATTATCGATACTGATGCTTTTGAAGGTCTACCTAAAGCCTTAGCCAACAGAGTTGTTCATAAGAGTCTTTCCCTTATGGGAGCAGAACCTGCCAAGGTTCAAATTGATGCAGTCATGGACTTAGTAAAGAATTGGCATGGTCAAAAACCTTTGACCCTTCCCTCCGTTAGAGTAGAGCGAAAGGGCAAAGAGATTATTCTCAAAAGCACTAAAACTATGAAGCCAGGAGCATGCTAGGTGAACCTCGATAAGGTCCAGAAGGACATCACTAAGGTCTTAGTTACCGAAGAACAGATCGCTAACAGAATTGAAGAGCTAGCTCGCGAAATTGAAAACAAGTATGAAGGTAAAGACCTGCTACTTGTTGGAGTTCTAAAAGGTGCAGTCATGTTCATGGCTGATATTTCAAGAGCAATCCAGTTACCTGTGACCATGGACTGGATGGCCGTTTCCTCCTATGGATCAGGAACCCAATCTTCAGGTGTTGTTCGAATCCTCAAAGACCTAGACGCAGACGTTCTAGGCAGACACGTACTGATTGTTGAAGACATCGTTGACTCAGGACTGACTCTGTCTTGGTTGATTAGCAACCTAACTGCTCGAGGAGCAGCTTCTGTTGAAGTTGTGGCTCTACTTCGTAAGCCAGAGGCTGCAAAGGTTGAAGTTCAAGTTGCTTGGGTAGGTTTTGATATCCCTAACGAGTTTGTAGTTGGTTATGGCCTTGATTATGCCGAGCACTACCGCACACTCAAGGATGTAGGGGTACTGTCCCCAGCTGTTTACAGCTAAAAACGCTTTAATCTCTCTGCGAACAAGCCCCATTCGGGGTTTCCCCAAGGCATTTGGGCTTGTAGCCTATTACTTGGTCTTGTTGTATTAGGAAGGTAGGGGCTGGAGCCTCTTTTATGAAATCACGCAAACTTTTTAGAGGTCCGTTCTTCTGGATTTTCGTTGCTCTTGCTGTTCTAACCATTGGGTTGAACTCAGTAAACACAACAGGATTCACTAAGGTGGACACCTCAGTCGGTCTAGGGTTCATTGAAGCTGGATCAGCCAAATCTGTTCTAGTTATTGAGAACGAACAACGTGTTGACGTTGTCCTAAACTCAGCCGATTCAAAGTATGGCGACAAGATCCAGTTCTTCTATGTGACCCCTCGTGGAACACAGGTTGCCACAGTCATTTCAGAGGCAACCATCGCAGATGGTTTCAATGACCAGGTAACCAGCACTCCTTGGTACCTATCCCTATTGTTCTCAATCTTGCCTTTCCTTCTTATCTTCGGTTTGTTCTGGTTTTTGATGTCTAATGCCCAGGGTGGCAACAGCAAGGTCATGCAGTTTGGTAAGTCAAGAGCAAAGCTCTACAACAAAGACATGCCTAAAGTTACCTTTGCTGACGTTGCTGGTGTTGACGAAGCAATTGAAGAACTACAAGAAATTAAAGAATTCCTAAAGGAACCACAAAAGTTCCAGGCAGTTGGAGCAAAGATCCCTAGAGGTGTTCTTCTATACGGTCCTCCGGGAACTGGTAAGACTCTTCTCGCTAAAGCAGTTGCTGGTGAAGCTGGAGTTCCATTCTTCACAATCTCAGGTTCTGACTTTGTTGAAATGTTTGTTGGTGTTGGTGCATCACGTGTTCGTGATCTATTTGAACAAGCAAAGGCTGCATCTCCAGCAATTATCTTCGTAGACGAAATCGATGCTGTTGGCCGTCAGCGTGGTGCTGGTGTTGGTGGCGGTAACGATGAGCGCGAACAGACACTTAACCAGTTGCTAGTTGAGATGGATGGTTTTGATTCAAAGACAAACGTAATTCTTATTGCAGCAACTAACCGTCCCGATGTTCTAGACCCAGCACTTCTTCGTCCTGGTCGTTTCGACAGACAGATTGGTGTTTCAGCTCCTGACCTAATTGGTCGTGAACAGATTCTTAAGGTTCACGCTAAGGGCAAGCCAGTTGCTACCGATGTTGATCTAGCAACTGTTGCTAGAAGAACTCCTGGTTTCACCGGTGCTGATCTAGCAAACGTTTTGAATGAAGCTGCATTGCTAACTGCTCGCTTGGGTGAGAAGCAAATTACAAACTCAACTTTGGATGAGTCAATCGATCGTGTTATCGGAGGACCAGCAAAGAAGACTCGTTTGATGCAGGACTCAGAAAGATTGAACACTGCGTATCACGAAGCAGGTCACGCTCTAGTTGCAGCATCACTAAATCACAGCGACCCTGTTTCTAAGGTAACCATCTTGCCTAGAGGTAGAGCTCTTGGTTACACAATGGTTCTTCCACTGGAAGATCGTTACTCAGTAACACGTAACCAGCTACTAGACCAGATTGCCTATGCAATGGGTGGTCGCGTAGCTGAGGAAGTTGTCTTCGGTGATCCAACTACTGGAGCATCTAATGACTTCGAGAAGGCAACCTCGATTGCTAAGGCAATGGTCATGCAATACGGAATGTCCAGCCTTGTTGGCTCTGTTGCCTATGGCACTGCCGGTGAAGTATTCATTGGTAGAGACATGGCTAGCACCAAGGAATACAGCGATGTAACAGCTCAGAACATCGACAAAGAGATTAGAGCGATCCTTGATGCTGCTCACGATGAGGCTTACAAGGCAATCAATCTAAACCGTAAGGTTCTTGATTCAATGGCTAAAGAGCTAATGGAGAGAGAAACCCTGAACGCTGAAGAGATTGCAGTTATCTTCAAGACCGTGAAGAAGCTTCCTAAGCGTCCTCAGTGGCTATCAAAGAAGACCAGACCAAAGCCTAAGCAAGGCCCTATCGCTATCCCGAAGAAGGGTTCAACAGCTTCTAAGAATGCTGCTACCAAGAAAGCAGAAGCGACTAAGAAGCCAGCTGCGAAGAAAACAGCAAGAACTAAAAAGGCTTAGTTATGGTGGACGCCGAACGCATTAAAAAAGCAGTTGTTGAGCTTATCTCTGCAATCGGCGAAGACCCTAACCGTGAAGAACTAAAGGCAACTCCACAGAAGTTTGCTGATGCATATTCTGGCTTCTTTGCAGGTGTTGGAATTGATCCTCTAGATGCACTTAGTGAAACATTCCCTGCTGAACACAACGATGTTGTAATTCTCAAGGACATTGAACTTGTGAGTATTTGTGAACACCACCTATTACCTTTCACAGGCGTAGCTCACATTGCCTACCTA
>JBJOQP010000060.1:0-4489 GCA_046049845.1 Actinomycetota bacterium | reverse complement strand
ATTCACTGAAGACGTCATTGTGGCGATGGCAGAAACACACAATGTCATGCCTCAGCTACACATGCCATTGCAGTCAGGTAGTGATCGCATTCTGAAGGATATGAAGCGAAGCTATCGCAGTTCAAAGTACTTAGGAATCCTAGAGAAGGTCCGAGAACTAATTCCTGATGCAGCTATTTCAACTGACATCATAGTGGGCTTCCCTTCTGAGACAGAAGAGGATTTCCAAGAAACCCTTCGCGTCATCAGAGAATCACGTTTCGCAGTTGCCTATACATTCCAGTACTCAAAGAGACCTGGAACCCCTGCCGCAGATCTACCTAATCAAATCGACAAAGAAGTTGTCCAAGAGCGCTATGAGAGACTTCTTGAAGTTGTTAATGACATCGCTTGGCAAGAAAACAAGTTGCAAATTGGCAAGCGAGTGGAGGTTCTTGTTGGCAACAACGAAGGTCGCAAGGATGATAGAACCAACCGAATTACCGGAAGAGCCAGAGATAGCCGCCTAGTTCATATTGATTGGCCTATTGGACTTGATGTTCCAAGACCTGGAGATCTAGTTTGGGCAACTGTTGTTGATGCGAAACCTTACTTCCTAATCGCAGACGCAGGAGAAACCCCAGAAGTTAGAAGGACAATCGCGGGAGATGCCTACGACCGAGTACAAGCAGAGAGCTGTGCAGTTCCTGGTACATCGGCTGTTCCTAAAAAAGGAACCATAGGTCTTAGCGTTCAAGTCAAAGTTTCTGAATAGTTTATGAACTCCTCAACGCGTCCTGAACTGCTCTGTATTGTTGGCCCAACTGGTTCCGGCAAAAGCAATTTAGCAATCAACATAGCTTTAGAACTAGCCAAATCTGGAATCAAAGCAGAAATAGTAAATGCCGATTCCATGCAGTTCTATAAAGGAATGGATATTGGAACTGCCAAGGTTCCAGTTGATGAGAGATTCGGTATCAAGCACCACATGCTTGACTGGCTAGAAATTGCAGAAGAAAATACTGCTGCCAGGTATCAGATTGAGGCCCGAAAAGTCATCTCTGATCTCCGAGCTGAAGGAACCCTTCCAATAGTCGTTGGTGGGTCTATGCTCTACATTGCAGCATTGATAAATACTTTTGAATTCCCTGGCAGAGATGAAGCTCTGAGGGCTCAACTCGAGCAAGATCTAATCGACTTGGGTCCAGCTGCAATGCATAAAAGACTTGAGCTCCTAGACGAGAATGCAGCGAGTCGAATTGAACCTCAGAACGGTAGACGTATTGTTCGTGCTCTTGAAATCGTGATGATCACGGGAGAACCTTTTGCGGCATCTCTTCCAGATCAGTTTGAGTCTTTCCTTCCTGTTTTAGAAATAGGTCTGAACTCAGCCAGAGAGCACTTAGTTGAGCGACTAGCAGAACGAGTCAGGGGAATGTGGGCTTTAGGTCTGGTTGATGAAGTGAGGTCTTTGGAATCCAAAGGCATCAGAGACTCTAAGACCGCTAGCCAAGCTATTGGCTATTCTCAGGCCCTAGCAAGCATTGATGGCAGGCTCACTGAGGAAGAAGCTATTGCTGAAACTATCTTGCTAACTCAAAGGTATGCCCGCAGACAGATGTCTTGGTTTAGAAGAGACCCGAGAATCAATTGGTTCGACTACCAGGATGAAAACCTCTTGGAAGAAGTCATGTCTCTAGTAAGAACAAGTCTTCAGTTGCCAGGCAAAGTAGGCTAAAAGCATGAGCAAAGTTGAATTCACTAAGGGTCAGGGTACGGGTAATGACTTCGTACTCATTCTTGACGTGGACGGCTCACTAGAGATCACTCCAGCTCAAGTAGCCAAGATTTGCGATAGACACTTTGGTGTTGGGGCTGATGGGTTAATCCGAGTGGTCCCATCGCATTTGATCGCAGAGGGATCAGATTCGCTAAAGGAAGAGCCTTCAGCCTATTGGTTCATGGACTACAGAAATGCCGATGGTTCAATAGCTGAGATGTGTGGCAATGGAGTTCGAGTCTTTGCTCGTTTCCTAACTGAAAAGGGCCTTGTAGAGCTACCTGAAGGACAGGTGCTGCACATTGGAACTCGAGCTGGTGTTAGAGACATCCAGAAGAACAAAGCAGGGTTTGCAGTGGACATGGGTCGTTGGAAGCCTGAGTCAAGTGAAGTACTTGTCAGTGCCAGGGGGATAGATGTGGCTAGGCCATCCCAAGGTATCAATGTTGGAAACCCTCATCTTGTTGTCGCTCTAGCTTCTAGCGAAGAACTTGATTCATTAGATTTGTCCCTTGCACCAGTTATGGAACCAACTCCTGAACAAGGAGCGAACATTGAGTTTGTGGTTCCTGCTGAGCCAATGGTGACCAATGGTGTTGGCAAGATTTCAATGAGAGTCTTTGAAAGAGGAGTTGGTGAAACCCTCTCTTGCGGCACAGGAATTGTTGCCGCTGCATTAGCAACTCGTCTCTGGGCAGGATCTGAAGCTCCTAACCAATGGACAGTTGAAGTACCTGGCGGAACTCTAGGAGTTCGAATGTTTGCAACTGAAGAAGGCGAACATGTTGGACTTAGTGGCCCTGCAGAATTGTCTTTTGATGGAGTGCTGGAGCTTTAGTGCTTGGTAACTTTTAGAACTCTAAAAGTTTTTGAAGAATCAATACGAGTGCTTTCAAACCCTGGATTGAATTCATCCACTAACCATTTATGCAAACTGTCTGAACCTAAATTCTTTTGGACTACCAATCGAGCAGTTCCACCAGTAACCAATCTTCTGAGCCATAGATTTAGAATCTCGTGCAGAACTTTCTTGCCAACTCTGATTGGCGGATTTGACCAAATCTCATCAAAGTGTAAATCTTGTGGAACTTCTTCAGGCTTGCAGGCAATTATGTTGCTTACGCCTAACTTCTCTGCATTCATCTTGGTTAGCTGAAGGCTGCGTTCGTTCACGTCAATTGCGTAGATAGTTGCTTTAGGGGAGTGCAGGGCAAGTGCCAAAGCTATTGGCCCCCAGCCACATCCAACATCAAGAAACGTTCCAGTTGGGTTCGCAGATTCAATGTGTGAGAGAAGAACTTGAGTTCCCTGATCAATGTGCTCGGGGCTAAATATGCCACCAGCTGTCAATACTTGAGTTTTGTTGCCATTCAGGTTCACTGTTATTTCGCGCGTGACCAGCGGCCCCTCGGGCGAGGTTGCGAAGTAGTGATTGTCGGACACGAACAACACACTACTCCTTCACGGGTAGTCTTAATCACGAAATGACTCCAAAAGACATGGACAACATCGAAGAGCCTCAAGATGGCAATCTTGACGAGACTAATTCCACCATTGACCGCATTCTGAGGCGCGACCAAAGAGCTCAAGCCTTAGGGCTCAACGATGTTCAGCAGGCAAACGCCTTTGACGGCGATCAACAAGACCTTCTAGATCGAGCGGCTCTGGCTAGAGTTCCAGGTCTTTCTACTCAGATGCAAGACATTACTGAGGTTGAGTATCGTGACCTTCAGCTTGAGCGAGTAGTCCTGATTGGAATCTGGGGAGAGAACACTCTGAAGGATGCTGAGAACTCACTTCGAGAGCTAGCTGCCTTGACTGAAACAGCTGGAGCGGAAGTCTTGGATGGATTACTCCAACGTCGCTACCACCCTGATCCTGCAACCTTCCTTGGTAAGGGAAAGGCAATTGAGCTTCATGATCTTGTGAAGGCTATTGGTGCTGACACAGTCATCGCTGATACTGAACTATCTCCGTCGCAGCGAAGAGCTCTTGAAGATGTTGTGAAGATTAAAGTTATTGACCGAACAGCTATCATTCTTGAGATCTTTGCCCAGCACGCCAAGAGTCGTGAGGGTAAAGCTCAAGTTGAACTTGCCCAGCTGGAATACTTGCTGCCTCGACTCAGAGGTTGGGGAGAGTCGATGTCTAGGCAAGCTGGTGGTCGTGCTGCCGGTGGTGAAGGTATTGGTTCTCGTGGTCCTGGTGAAACAAAGATTGAGTTAGACAGACGAAGAATCAATACCAGAATGGCAAAGCTGCGTAAGCAGATTGCTGGAATGAAACCAGCCCGAGAAACGAAGCGCTCAAACAGGAAGAAGTATGAAGTTCCTTCTGTAGCTATTGCTGGTTATACGAACGCAGGAAAATCATCATTACTGAACAGGGTGACTTCAGCTGGTGTTTTGGTGCAGAACGCATTGTTTGCGACTCTTGATCCAACCGTTAGACAGACTCGCACTCCTGACGGTCGTGAATACACTCTCTCGGACACCGTTGGTTTTGTTCGTAATCTTCCGCACCAACTTGTTGAAGCCTTCAGGTCCACCCTTGAGGAGATTTCTGATAGCAATCTAATCCTGCATGTTGTAGATGCTTCACATGTCGACCCTGGTTCACAGATTGCAACTGTCAGGCAGGTAATCGGTGAAGTTGATGCCAGAGACATTCAAGAACTTATTGTCTTCAACAAAGTAGATCTTGTTGATGAGGATACTTTGCTAGCACTTA
>JBJOQP010000059.1:0-4496 GCA_046049845.1 Actinomycetota bacterium | reverse complement strand
CATCAACTAATTGAACGTGATCTGGAGCTTCTCCAGCAGTTCCTTCTACTTCTTCATGTCCTTCGTGACCGATTAGAAGAATGTCATAGTCTTCGCTAGCAAATCTTTGAACTTCTCTGTGGACCTTGGTAACCAAAGGACAGGTTGCATCAATGGTGTTTAGGTTTCTCTCCTCAGATGCCTTGATAACAGCAGGGCTTACTCCGTGAGCTGAGAAGACCAGGATGCTGCCTTCAGGAACTTCGTCTACTTCGTTGACAAAGATGGCTCCTCGTCTTTCCAAGCTGGATACTACGTGCTTGTTATGGACAATCTCTTTACGGACATAAACAGGTGAGCCATGAAGGTCTAGAGCCTTCTCAACGGCAATTACGGCTCTGTCCACTCCAGCACAGTAACCACGCGGAGCTGCCAAAAGAACTCGCTTACGCGAAGCAATTAGTCCTTGGTCGGAAGTATTCTGGGAGATAGACACAACCCAAGTCTAAACCAGTGAAAGGAAAGTGCCTGTGAACGAGCAACTCGCCATCGGTAAAGATCCAGACCATCCCTTCACGGTCCAGCAGCTAAGCGAAAGAGTCGCTAATGCTGTCAAAGGCTGGGGAAATGCTTGGGTTGAGGGCGAAATCATCAAGTTCCAGGCTAAAGCCGGAGGCCATGCCTATCCGCAGCTAAGAGACCTTGCTACCGGTTCAACAATCTCACTGGTCATCTTCAACGGAGTTCTTGTCTCCTCAGGTGAAGAGTTCAAAGATGGCGACAGAGTCCTAGTTTCAGGAAACATGGACTACTACGTTGCTAGAGGAACCCTGAGTTTGAAGGTCTCTTCCATCAAGAAGGTAGGTCTTGGTGTTCTCATGGCTGAGATTGAAGCTAGAAGAGCAAAGATTTATGCCGAAGGTCTAGCTGATCCATCCAAGAAGAAGAAACTTCCATTCCTGCCTGGAGTAATTGGTCTTATTACTGCTGAGAATTCAGATGCTGAAAAAGATGTTAGACAAAACATTCTTTTGAGATGGCCAGAAGCTGTTATCAAGATGGCTAACGTATCTGTTCAAGGTGCTGAGTGTGCACCGAGTGTTATTGCAGCACTAAAGAAGATGGATGCAGATCCTGAAGTTGAAGTAATCATCATTACCAGAGGTGGTGGTGGCTTCCTGGATCTAGTTGGCTTTAGCGATGAAGCACTAGTAAGAGCAGTTGCTGCTTGTGAGACTCCAGTCATTTCAGCTATTGGACATGAGAATGACAGACCAATCATTGATGATGTCTCAGACCTAAGAGCATCAACTCCAACAGATGCTGCTAAACGAGTAGTTCCTGATGTGGTTGATGAAAGAAGAAAGATTGCTGACTCTCTAGAGAGAATGAAATCAATCATTGGCTCTTACCTAGGTCACCAGGTGACCTTGATTAAACAGATTAGACAGCACCCTCTTCTAAAAGACCCGCACGCCTACCTAATCCAGAGAACTGATGATCTAACTAGGGCTCTAGGAGAACTTAGAGATGACCTTGATTACAAGCTAGATAAACAGTCCACTGACCTTGCCAACAAGAAGAACCTGCTCAGATCTCTATCCCCGCAGAGCACCCTTGATAGAGGCTATGCAGTGGTTAGAGATGCCGATGGCAAGGTAATTACTGACCCAAAGATGGCTAAATCCGGAACATTACTAAAACTTAGGGTTGCCAAGGGCGACCTGGATGCAACCGCTAACTAATCAACGATTAAACTGGAGACACTATGGCTGAGAAGAACCCAAACGCTGACATCGCAGAGATGACCTATGAGCAGGCTCGCGATGAGCTAACCAAGGTGCTCAATGAACTAGAGCAAGGCTCAGTCACCCTAGATCAGAGCATGGCTCTATGGCAGCGTGGCGAAGTATTAGCTCAGAAGTGTGAAGAGTGGCTCTCTGGAGCCAGAGCAAAACTTGATGAAGTACTAAAGAAGAAGGAATAATAACCCCTTGAGTGATTCAGCTGCTAGACATAGAGCCCGCCAAACAGTAATCAATTTGATCTTGGCATTGGGTGCTTCTATTGGATTAGTAGTCACCTTGGTCCTCATAGTTCCTAGAGATGATTCAAACCGCATAAAGGCAATTGATTACACTGCTATTTCACAAAAAGCTAAAGCAGATTCAAGCTTTGATGTTGTGACAATCACTCCCCCAGATGCTTGGTGGGCTAATAACGCTGCTCTTACTACAAACAACATTGATACCGTTCCTGTCTTCAAAGCAGGCTTTGTTGGAAGCGACATCAAGTACGTTGGCTACACCCAAGCCTTCAATGCCAACCCAACTTGGTTGGCACTATCTCTAAATGGAAAAGTGATTACAGGAACATATAAGTCAAAGCACTACACCTGGGATATCTACGAATCCATTGTTGAAAACAACCCTAAGAAGACCATGGACTACGTGATGGTCTTGAACTACAAAGCCAACGATTACTTCCTGCTTTACGGTGTTGCTGAACAAAGTGAATTTAAAGCGTTTATCGACTCAATCGACGAAGAACTGAATGGGGTGCCCAGACTTGCCGAGAACAAATAGACCAGAAACTCCAGCAGAAGCTTGGGAAGCAATGCTCGAGGGTAACCAGAGATTCGTAACCGATAAGCCTGCCCACCTAAGACAAGACTTCGGACTAAGAACAGAACTTGCTAAAGAACAAAAACCTTTTGCTGCCCTATTTGGTTGTTCAGACTCGAGACTTTCAGCGGAAATCATTTTTGATGTTGGGCTTGGCGATCTTTTTGTAGTTCGTAATGCAGGTCAGGTTATTGCTGAAACAATCTTGGGTTCCTTGGAGTATGCAGTTGAAGTTCTAGGAGTTCCTTTGATTCTGGTTCTAGGTCACGATGAGTGTGGGGCTATTAGAACAACAATGAACTCAGCAGAAGGTCAAACCCTGCCTGCAGGAGAGTTCATTAAGAACCTAGTAGATCGAATCACCCCAACAGTCTCAGCTGCTAAAGCCAATGGCCTGCACCAGATCGATGAAATCACCGATCTGCACGTCAGAGACACCATCAATGAGCTAATTGCTCGTTCAAGCCTCATTGCTGAACGAATTGAATCAGGTAAATTGGCTGTTGTTGGAGCAAACTACAAGCTAACCCTTGGTGAGATCCAAGAAATAGTGGCTTTCGGCAACACAAAATAGATAAGGCAAGTAAATGGAATACCGCATTGAACACGACACCATGGGTGAAGTTAAAGTCCCAGTAAACGCTCTGTACGCAGCTCAGACTGCAAGAGCAGTAGAGAACTTCCCAATTAGCGGTACCACCCTAGAGCGAGCTCATATCGCTGCCCTTGCCCAGATCAAGAAGTCTGCTGCTCTAGCCAATGCTTCCCTTGGAGTTTTAGACAAGAACATTGCTGACGCAATTGCATATGCTGCTGATGAAGTTATCTCAGGCAAGCATGACAATGAATTCCCTGTGGACATCTTCCAGACTGGTTCAGGAACTTCATCAAACATGAACATGAATGAGGTCCTAGCTACTCTTGCTACAGCAAAGCTAGGTAGCAAAGTTCACCCTAATGACCACGTGAACGCATCTCAGTCATCGAACGATGTCTTCCCTACTTCAGTTCACCTTGCTGTTACATCAGCTCTAATCCATAACCTTCTTCCTGCTCTTGATCACCTAGCTAAATCTCTAGAGGTAAAAGCTAAGGCTTGGGAGTCTGTTGTTAAGGCTGGACGCACACACCTAATGGATGCAACTCCTGTGACTCTTGGACAAGAGTTCGGTGGCTACGCAGCTCAGATTAGATACGGCATTGAAAGAGTTGAATCGACTATCTCTAGAGTTGCTGAAGTACCACTAGGTGGAACAGCAGTTGGAACAGGTATTAACACTCCTAAGGGTTTCCCTCAGGAAGTTATTCGTCTTCTTGCTCAAGAGACAAAACTTCCTGTAACTGAAGCTAGAAACCACTTTGAAGCTCAAGGAGCTAGAGATGCTCTAGTTGAGGCTTCAGGAGCTCTTAGAACTCTTTCTGTTGGTGTTACCAAGATTGCTAACGATCTTCGTTGGATGGGATCAGGACCTAACGCAGGTATTGGTGAACTTGCTATTCCAGATCTACAACCAGGCTCATCAATCATGCCAGGCAAGGTAAACCCAGTTATTCCTGAAGCAGTACTGATGGTTGTTGCCAGAGTAATCGGTAACGATGCAACTGTTGCTTGGGCAGGTGCTACCGGTAACTTCGAACTAAACGTAGCAATTCCTGTGATGGGTAATGCTCTTCTAGAGTCAATTAGATTGCTATCTAACTCTCTAGTTCTACTAGCTGATAAGACCATTGATGGTCTTGAAGCAAATGTTGAAAGATCAAGAGCACTAGCTGAATCTTCTCCTTCAATCGTTACTCCGCTAAACAAATACATTGGCTATGAATCAGCAGCCAAGATTGCTAAGCATGCTGTTGCGAAGGGTCTAACAATCCGTGAGGCTACTATTGAGCTTG
>JBJOQP010000058.1:0-4500 GCA_046049845.1 Actinomycetota bacterium | reverse complement strand
TCGTATCTCAAGACTTACTCAGATCCTTGCTAACTCTGTTGTTGGAGAATCACAAGAATCTAGTGACACTGTTGCCCAAGGCATGGTTATCACCATTGAACTAAATGAAAAGAAGATGGAATTCCTGCTAGGTTCAGCTGAAATGGCAGAAAACACAGACATGAGTGTCTACTCTCCAGATAGCCCTATGGGAATAGCAATCATGGGTGCCAAGATCGGTGAATCAGTTTCATACACTGCACCTAATGGCAAAACATTGACTGTGAAGATAGTTTCAGTCAAACACTTCGAAGGCTAGTCTTCTCTAGCTTCCATGATTCTAGGCTTCAGGCCTGCTTCTTTTAGAGCCTTGATTACTTCTAGTGTGTGCTCATGACCTGAGGTTTCAACTGAAAGGTTTAGCTCAACTTCTGAAATGTTCAAACCAAGACCGTGTCTAGTGTGAAGAACTTCAACAACGTTAGCGTTTGCCTTAGCAATTACAGCAGCTGTCAAAGACAGCTGACCTGGACGGTCAGGAAGCATTACAGAGATGGTTGTGTAACGCTCAGCAGCTGCTAGACCATGTCTTACTACTCTCTGCAGTAGTAGTGGATCCATGTTTCCACCGGAGAGAATTACTACTGTGGTTCCTTTGAGTTTTAGTTTGCCTGCAAGGATTGCTGCAACACCAACAGCACCAGCTGGTTCAACTACCTGCTTAGCTCTTTCCAAGATCACCAAGATTGCTCTAGCTATCTCGTTTTCAGAAACAGTTACTACCTTGTCGATGTTCTTCTTGATTAGTTCAAAAGGAATACGACCTGGCTTTGAAACAGCAATACCATCGGCAATTGTTGGAGTGATGGCAACCTCAGTTAGCTTGCCCTTCTTCAGCGATGTTACATAAGGTGCAGCATGTTCTGATTGAACACCGTAAATCTTTACTTTTCTACCATTGGCTTTAGCCTTTAGCTTTGCTGCAACAGCAACACCAGCAGCTAGGCCGCCACCACCGATAGCTACAACGATGTTGTCAACTTCTGGTAGTTCATTCAAGATCTCAAGACCAACAGTTCCTTGACCGATGACAACATCGATGTGGTCAAAAGGTGGAATGAATACAGCGTGCTTCTTTTCTGCATATTCTTTAGCTGCTTTTAGGCAGTCAGCAAAAGTATCTCCAGTTAGAACTACTTCTGCTCCATAGCCCTTAGTTGCTGAAACCTTAGGAAGCGATGCCCCTACTGGCATGAAGATCTTTGCTGTGATACCTAGTTTGTTTGCTGCAAGAGCAACACCTTGAGCATGGTTTCCAGCACTAGCCGCAACCACTCCACGCTTACGTTCTTGAGCGGTTAGCTTAGACATGCGGTTATAGGCTCCGCGAACCTTATAGGCACCTGTTCTTTGCAGGTTCTCTGCCTTTAGAAAGACCTGACCGCCAGTAATCTCAGAGAGGTAACTGTTTAGAAGAAGCGGTGTCTTCTTGGCAATGGCAGCAACGTTTCGCTCTGCTGCTTCAAAGTCTTCTAGAGTGGGGCTAACCACCGGAGTTTCGTTAGGCATTTGTTCTCTCTTACCTGTTTTATATGAGTTTAGTCTGCCTAGGCTAATGGCCACCACAAGGCTGTAATCAAGTGAAACAAGCCCGCTGCGACTGGCAATAAAGTATTTAGAGAACAAAGGAACTCGATGACCAACACCCTAAGTGCTAGAGAAGCCAAGCTATTGGCTTTGCATGCCTGTGGGCTGGACTCTAGGCAAGATAAGACTGTCCTAGATGTCATCACTAGGTTTGGCATGCTACAGATCGATAGCGTCAATGTCTTTGAGAGAGCTCACTACATGCCGCTATTTAGCAGGCTAGGGTCCTTTGACAAGGCTCAGTTGGATTCTCTAACCGGAGGTAAGAATCCAACTCTCATTGAGTACTGGGCTCACCAGGCAAGCTTTATCAAGGCTGAAGACTTCCGATTATTTGACTGGCGTATGCAGTGGTATCGAGATAGAGCAAGCATTGCTGGAAGTTTTGAGAAAGAGAACAAGAAACTCATTGCTTGGATCAAAGCAGAGCTCAAAGCTAATGGCCCAATGACTTCCAGTCAGTTCGAACATGATGAAAACAAGAGACAGGGTTCTTGGTGGGGTTGGAGCAATGTTAAGAGAGCTCTAGAGAGAATGATTTTCCAAGGAGAACTCATTGCTGCAGGAAGAACCAACTTCAGCAGAATCTATGCTCTTCCTGAACAAGTACTGTCAAACAAGATTCTCAACAGAACTGTTGACCACACTAAAGCTCAAGAACAACTCATTGGCAACGCAGCAAGACTCATGGGCGTTGGCACAGTAAAAGACATTGCTAATGTCTACTGCCAGAATGCAACAGAAGTAAAGCCAATACTTAGTTCACTTCTTGATAAAGGAACTATTCAAGAAGTTACTGTTGAGAACTGGAAAGATAAAGCCTTTATTCATAAGGACTTTATTGACTACAACTTCAAAGAGATAAAGCAATCTCTAACTACTGTGCTCTCCCCCTTTGATCCTCTAACCTGGCAAAGAGAAAGAGCTCTTAGAATCTTCAACTTTGACTATCGAATTGAGATCTACACCCCTGAACCAAAGAGAATTTATGGCTACTACAGCCTGCCAACACTTCACAAAGACAACCTAGTTGCTCGCATAGATCTCAAGTCAGACAGGCAAAACAAAACCCTCTTAGTTCAATCTGCTTGGCATGAACTACATCTAACCCAGAAAGAAGTAGAAGCCTCTTCCAAGGCAATAACTAAGCACTTAGTTGATGTCAGGAAATGGCAGGGACTAGATTCAATTGCCTCAAAGGGCAAAGGAAACCTAGAACTTAGTTCCAATCTCGCCTAGACGTTCAATTCTCTTGTCTAGTGGCGGGTGGGTTGAGAATAGTCTTTGAGCAACAGAAGGCTTTACCGGGTCATTGATATACATGTGAGCCATTGAAGATGCTGCTCGCTTCATTGGTTGACCATAGTCTCTAAGCTTCGCTAAAGCCCCTTGCAGACCTTCAGGGAATCTTGTGATCTCAGCAGCCGAAGCATCAGCTAGATACTCTCTCTGTCTTGAAACTGCAGCGCTCACAATTGGACCGATCAAGGCTGCAACAATCCAAGCCACAATGCCGAAGACAATTAGAGCTAGAGCCATTGGCCCGCTGTCCTTGTTTCTTGAGTGAGATGAATAGAAAGCCATTCGTAGGAAGAAGTCAGCCAAGATACCAACGGCACTAACCAGACCAAAGACAATTGTGGACACTCTGATGTCATAGTTCTTGACGTGAGCCATCTCGTGAGCCATTACACCTTCAAGCTCATTGTCATCCATGATGGCAAGAAGACCTGTGGTTGCTGCAACAACAGCATGCTTAGGATCTCTTCCTGAAGCAAAGGCATTAGGAGCTTCGTCTTTGATTAGATAAACCTTAGGC
Source organism: Actinomycetota bacterium (assembly GCA_046049845.1). Classification (GTDB taxonomy): domain Bacteria; phylum Actinomycetota; class Actinomycetes; order Actinomycetales; family Microbacteriaceae; genus Rhodoluna. The sequence continues at coordinate 1,055 of JBJOQP010000058.1, read as the reverse complement.
ATAGGCATGCCCTCGTTGATAGCTATGTTCTCTACAGTTCGCCAAAGTCTTGGGTTGTCTGCTTTAGAGATCTGCACTGCTCCTGAAGCTGCAACAGCAAATGCTCCCGCTGCGTAGTACTGAATCAAAGCGTAAAGAGCAACAAAGCCGATAATCATGAAAGCTGATGAACCGTAGCCGGTTGCATAACCTGCCCAGGTTGCTAATCCTCCGATAAGTAAGACGAAGAAGATGATTATGAAGACAGTGTTGCGCTTATTAGCAGCTATCGCTGAATACATTTAGTAATTCCTAAGAAGGTATTAGAACTTGACCTGAGGTGCGTCTTGGATAGCTGCAAGATCTGCAACTTCGAAGAATGCACGCTCAACAAAGCCAAGGCCTTTAGCAAAGAATGAGTTAGGCCATACCTGAATCTTGGTGTTCAGTTCACGAACTCCACCGTTATAGAAACGGCGAGAAGCCATGATCTTGTCTTCGGTGTCAGATAGTTCTGTCTGAAGGTTTAGGAAGTTCTGGCTTGCCTGAAGTACTGGATATGCTTCAGCAACTGCAAATAGAGACTTCATTGCTGAATGCAGCATGTTCTCTGCTTCTGCTGCCTTAGTTGGGTCTGTTAGAGATTCACCTGAGATGGTTGCTGCTCTAGCCTTAGTCACATTCTCAAATACTTGTGCTTCGTGCTTGGCATAACCCTTAACAGCTTCAATCAGGTTAGGGATTAGATCCGCTCTGCGCTTTAGTTGAACAGTAATGTCGCTCCAGGCTTCATCAACACGAACGTTTAGACGGACAAGTCCGTTTCGCATGCTGACAAACCAAAGGCCACCAATTACTACTACAGCCAATACAACCAACAGAGTTTCTAACATTGCATCTCCTTTTTAGAACCGCACCTAGCGGCATTGAAATAAGCCTAGGGTTTTGTGGGGCTAATGGGGGCTAATCTCAGTATTCTCTAAGCGAACTAGGACGGTGCCCCCAGTGGGACTCGAACCCACACTGGGACGATTTTAAGTCGTCTGCCTCTGCCATTGGGCTATGGGGGCGCACCT
>JBJOQP010000057.1:0-4537 GCA_046049845.1 Actinomycetota bacterium | reverse complement strand
CTCCTGACTCAGGTCGTGTTCGAGTTGCAGATATCTGGGCAGACCGCTTAGGAGCACCTCTAGCCATCATTCATAAGAGACGTGACCCGAACAAGCCAAACCAGGTTCAGGTAAACGAACTTGTTGGTGAAGTAGAAGGCCGTATCTGTCTTCTAGTTGACGACATGATTGATACCGCTGGCACCATCGTGGCAGCAGCAAAGGCTCTTAGAGACAACGGTGCAGGACGAATCATTGTTGCCTCAACTCACGCGGTATTTAGTGATCCTGCGGTTGAGAGACTCTCTGGGGCAGATGTTGACAATGTCATTGTTACCAACACCTTGCCTATTGACCCTTCAAAGCACTTCGACAAGCTAACTGTGCTGTCTATTGCCCCGCTTATTGCTAGAGCTATCTCATCAGTATTCAACGATGACAGCGTTACTAGCCTTTTTGACGGTCACGTCTAAAAACTCAGGTTGCCAATAGGGCTCTAAGCCCAATAGACTTCTAGAGAAACAACGGCGAGGGTTACAAATCGTAACCGTAATCGACGGGGTCAAGGCTTTAGGGCCAGGGTTCCTCGCGTAACACGCTTGAGTTGAACACCTAAATGAAATGGAATAACTCATGTCAGAAAACAAATTAGTAGGCGAATTCCGTACCACCTTTGGTAAGGGATCAGCACGTAAGTCAAGAGCAGCCGGTAGAACTCCTGCAGTTATCTACGGTCACGGCTCAGAGCCACGTCACATCACTCTTCCTGCTCACGAGATCGCACTTGTGCTTCGTCACAAGAACGCAATCATCGAGCTAGAGCTAAACGGCAAGAAGGAAACTGTTCTAGTGAAGAGCGCATCCAAGGATGTTGTTACTCAGATCATCGAACACGTTGACCTTGTTGAAATCGTCAAGGGTGAAAGAGTTCACGTTGAAGTTCCAGTGCACGTTGTTGGAGAGTCACAGTCAGGAACTGTTATCGATCTAGAGCACAAGACTGTGAAGCTTGAAGTAGATGCAACTACCATCCCTGAGTACGTTGAAGTTATCTTCAACAAAGAAGGTCTTGGTTTCCACGTAACAGCTAAGGACATCGTTCTTCCAGCTGGAGCAAAGCTTGACTTCGCAGATGACGAACTAATCGCATCTGTTGTTGGTACTGGTGCTGGTGCATCTGAAGAAGCAGAAGCAGCTCCGGCTGCTGAAGCTCCAAAGGCAGAGTAGTCATCTCTACGAAGACTTATCTAATAGTCGGGCTCGGTAACCCCGGGCCCGACTATTCTCACAACCGGCATAACGTCGGTCAGATGGTCTTAGACGTTCTTGCTAAAAGAACTAATGCAACATTCAAACAACACAAAGCTCATGCCCTAGTTGCCGAAGGCAAACTAGGTGTTGGCTTTGATGCACCAAAGATAGTTCTAGCCAAATCTCTTGGCTACATGAATACCTCGGGTGGACCAGTAGCCAACCTTCTCAAGTTCTATGACCTAAAGCCAGAGAACCTAATCGTTATTCACGATGAACTAGACATAGATGCCCAGACACTGAAGATCAAGTTGTCCGGTGGTCATGGTGGTCATAACGGCCTTAGAGACATCATCAGTGCTGTTGGCAATGACTATATCCGAGTAAGAGTGGGTATTGGCAGACCGCCAGGACGCATGGATGCTGCTGATTATGTGCTCCAAAACTTCAACTCAACTGAAAAAGTAGAACTGCCAACAACCCTTGAGTCAGCTGCTGACATTGTTGAGGCAATAGCGACTATTGGCTTGGCTGAAGCCCAGCAGAAATACAACTAACCAAATCAACTTAGAATATCCCCATGGACGCGATAAAAGTTTCTGAGGGGTGCTCGCGTCTTGTTGCCCGAATTTCGGATGCTTACCCCTTCGTTCAAGTCTCAAAAGGCTTATCAAATAAGCGTTTAGAGGTAGTTGCACCAACAGGTGCACAGCCTTGGATCTTGAGTTCAATAGCTGATCTACGCAAGGCAAAGAAGCTATCTCAGCAGGCTCTTGTCGTTGTTAGTTCAGGTCGCGAAGCAGAAGATTTAGTTGAGTTACTAAGTACCACAAACCCAGATGCTGAAATCCTAGAGTTTGCATCCTGGGAAACCCTTCCTCACGAGAGACTCTCACCATCAGCAGAGACTGTTGGTAAGAGGCTAAAGACCCTCCACAGACTCAATGAGCTCAACAAAGAGAAGAGCAACAAACAAGTTTTTGTTGTTGCCTCAATTAGAGCCGCTTTGCAACCAGTTGTTCTTGGATTAGCTGACTACCCGCCATTGAGTTTGAAGGTTGGGGGAGAGTATCTCCTTCCAGAACTAACTCTGAAGCTAGTTGAGATTGCCTACCAAAGAGTTGACATGGTTACTAAGCGTGGAGAGTTTGCGGTTAGAGGTGGAATTCTTGACATCTTCCCTACAACCTCCTCTCACGCAATAAGACTTGAGTTCTTTGGCGATGAATTAGAGCAGATGAGAGAGTTCAGCGTAGCTGACCAAAGATCTCTTGATGGCAGACCTAATGAACTAGTTATCTATCCAGCCAGAGAGATCATCATTACCCCTGATGTTGCTCTTAGAGCTAGAGAGATGGAACATGAGTTCCCTAATCTTTCAACCATGCTTGCCAAGATTGGTCAAGGTATCCCTGTTGATGGCATGGAGTCTCTTGCTCCAGCACTAGTCAAATCTCTTGGACAGATTTCTGACTATCTAGCTGAAGATGCCTACGTTGTTTTACTCTCACCAGAGAAAGCCATGGCAAGGGCAGCAAACCTCATTGAAACTAATGAAGAGTTCTTGCATGCTGCCTGGGATGCTGCCCTTGAGGGAGCTAAAGCCCCTATTGATCTAAGTGCTGGTGGTTTCAAATCAATTCATGAATTCACCGCTTCACTTGATGGCAGACAGCTAATCAGCATCTCTTCTTTCCTTGCTGATGAAACACAGCAGATATCACTAAACCTTCTAGAGATACCTAACTTCAAAGGCCTAGATGTTGAACCTGTTGACTACATCTCAGATCAACTTGCTAATGGTCAGCAGGTAGTTATTGCTTCTCCTGGCCATGGAACAGCAGAACGCATTGCTGAACTACTTCATGCTGCCAAGATTCCAGCCAGAGTCTTAGAAGAACTACCTGAACAAATAACCAGCATTGATGAAAAGGTAACTGAAGTTATCTTGATTCAAGCTCCGATTAGAAAAGGCTTCGCATCTAGCGATGCCAAACTCATTCTTCTTACCGATAGTGACTTCTTTGGCAGAGGTGCTGGCTATAACCAAGCTAAGCGTCCAAAGCTTGCAGCTAAGCGAGGTCAAGCCGTTGACCCACTTGCTCTCAAGGCAGGCGACTATGTTGTTCACGAGATTCACGGCATTGGTCGCTTTGTTGAGATGGTGCAGAGACAAATGGGTGTTGGTTCAAATAAACACACCAGAGAGTATTTGACTATCGAATATGCCCCTTCAAAGCGTGGGTTAGCCGGAGATGTTTTGTATGTGCCAACCGATCAACTTGATTTCCTAACTAGGTATGTTGGTGGGGAAGCACCGGTGCTTTCCAAGATGGGTGGCTCTGACTGGTCTAAGGTCAAAGGCAATGCTAGAAAAGCAGTTCGCAAGATTGCTATTGACCTTGTGAAACTGTATTCAGCACGAATGAATGCCAAAGGCCACGCTTTTCTTCCGGACACAGCTTGGCAGAGAGAAATGGAAGACAGCTTCCCGTTTGTTGAAACTCCTGACCAACTAAACACAGTTGAAGAAATCAAGCGAGACATGGAACGTCCAGTTCCTATGGATCGCTTGGTTGCTGGAGATGTTGGTTATGGCAAGACAGAGATTGCGATAAGAGCTGCCTTCAAAGCAGTCCAGGATGGCAAGCAGGTAGCAGTTCTAGTTCCAACAACACTTCTAGTAAGACAGCACGTAGAAACCTTCATTGAAAGATTTGCGGGGTTCCCAGTGAATGTTAGAGCTCTCTCCAGATTCCAGACCGCTAAAGAATCAAAGGAAACTATTGCAGCTCTAGCAACCGGCGAAGTAGACGTTGTTATCGGGACACACAGACTTCTCTCAAGTGGTGTGAAGTTCAGAGATCTAGGACTCATCATCATTGATGAAGAACAACGCTTTGGTGTTGAACACAAAGAGAAGCTCAAAGACATGAAGACAAACGTAGATGTACTGTCTATGTCAGCTACCCCTATTCCTAGAACTCTAGAGATGGCCATCACAGGCATTAGAGAGATGTCTACACTAGCTACCCCACCAGAAGAACGTCACCCAATCCTTACCTACATAGGTCCATACAACGAGAAGCAGGTAGCAGCTGCCATCCATAGAGAACTCATTCGAGAAGGACAGGTCTTCTTCGTTCATAACCGTGTTGACTCAATAGACAAGGTTGCCTCGCAACTAGCAGAGCTAGTTCCTGAGGCAAGAATTGCTGTTGCCCACGGTCAGATGAATGAAGGTCAACTAGAGCAGGTAGTTATTGATTTCTGGGAAAGAAAGTATGACGTTCTGGTTGCAACAACA
>JBJOQP010000056.1:0-4582 GCA_046049845.1 Actinomycetota bacterium | reverse complement strand
CAGTCTTTGTAATTCGCTTTAGATAAACAGCAGGAATGATCTGGTCTGTGTCAACGTTTGATCTGTTTAATGGAACAGCAATTCCGCTGAATGTAGTGAACTTCTCCATTAGTTGTCCTCCAAATCTGCAGGTGCAGAAAGAGTCCCACGAATGGCGGTTGCTGCTGCAACTAGAGGGGAAACAAGGTGAGTTCTAGCTCCCTTACCTTGACGGCCTTCAAAGTTTCTATTTGATGTTGAGGCTGCTCGTTCACCTGGTGCTAACTGGTCTGGATTCATACCAAGACACATTGAACAACCAGCGAATCTCCACTCAGCTCCGAAGTCTTTGAAGATCTTGTCTAGTCCTTCAGACTCAGCCTGCAATCTCACGCGAGCAGAACCAGGAACCACAAGCATGCGAATGTTCTCTGCTTTTGTTTTGCCCTTGATGATATCCGCTGCTGAACGTAGATCTTCAATTCTCGAGTTTGTGCAAGAACCTAGGAAGACGGTGTCAACCTTGATGTCTTTCATCTTGGTTCCAGCGACTAAATCCATGTATTCAAGAGCTCTAACAGCTGCTGCTTTTTCATTCGGGTCAGTAAATGAATCAGGTGAAGGAACAACATCATTAAGTGAAACACCTTGACCTGGGTTAGTTCCCCATGTCACAAAAGGATCAAGTGTGTTGGCATCTAAGAAAACTTCTGCATCAAAAACAGCATCTTCGTCAGTGGCTAGTGAGTCCCAGTACCTGACTGCTTCATCCCAGTCTTTCCCCTCTGGGGCATGAACTCTTCCCTTGAGGTATTCATAGGTGGTTTGATCTGGAGCAACCATACCTGCTCGAGCTCCTGCTTCGATAGACATGTTGCAGATAGTCATTCGAGCTTCCATAGACAAATCTCTAATTGCTGAGCCACGGTATTCAAGAACATATCCTTGACCACCACCGGTACCAATCTTGGCAATCACTGCCAAGATGATGTCCTTAGAGGTAACACCCGCTCTTAGCTTTCCTTCAACATTGATTGCCATTGTCTTGAAAGGTTTCAAAGGCAAGGTTTGGGTTGCCAACACGTGTTCAACTTCGCTGGTTCCAATACCTAAAGCAAGAGCTCCGAAAGCACCATGGGTTGAAGTGTGTGAATCACCACAGACAACAGTGATGCCCGGCATGGTTAGACCAAGTTGAGGACCAACCACGTGGACGATACCCTGCTCAATGTCCCCTAGAGAGTGAATGCGAATACCAAACTCTTTAGCGTTGTGTCTAAGAGCCTCAATCTGGGTTCTGCTAGTTGGATCAGCAATCGGCTTGTCGATATCAAGAGTGGGAGTGTTGTGGTCTTCGGTAGCAATAGTTAGGTCTGGTCTTCTAACCGGACGTCCAGCAAGACGGAGGCCATCAAAAGCCTGAGGGCTGGTTACCTCGTGCAAAAGGTGCAGGTCAATGAACAATAAATCGGGTGCACCGTTCTCCCCTTTGACCACTACGTGGTCATTCCACACCTTTTCGGCGAGGGTTAGGCTCTTTTTAGTCACTTTGCACCTTCAATATGGCTGAACTCAAAGTTTACCAGCGTGGACTAGATTGGCTAAGTGAGCGATATCGAGCAAATCCAGAGAAGAACCATCCGTGTACTGGCTTTAGGCCAGGTTTTAGGCGGATTTGGGCTTGGATCGGTACTTTCTATTGGCTCTCTGCTAGCCAAGGATTTGAGCGGTTCTGAGGCTTGGGCGGGCTCTGCAGCCACCTTTAGCACCCTTGGATCAGCTATCTGGGCCATTCCCCTAGCTCGTTTGGCCTATGCCCGAGGCAGAAGAGTATCCCTAGCCCTTGGGGCGGGTTTTGCTATCACGGGGGCTATCACTGTCATAAACGCAGCAGGATTGCGATCCTTCCCTCTCTTGCTTCTAGGTATCTTCTTGCTAGGTGCTGGTTCAGCCACCTCTCTCCAGGCAAGATTTGCGGCTACTGATATCCCATCGGCTGGCAAGACAGGTCGTTCTATTGGACTTGTAGTCTGGGCGACAACGGTTGGAGCAGTAACTGGACCAAACCTTTTCGGTCCAGGAGAAGAGCTTGGAAAAGCATTAGGGCTTGCCCCACTAGCTGGCCCCTTCCTTTTCACAGTGGCAGCTCAAACCTTCTCAACGCTTATCTTCTGGTTCGGACTGAGACCAGATCCACTGAAGTATGCCCAGCAGATTCAAAAAGATGCAGGCAAGGCAAAACACAAGATTTCTTTCAAGTCGGCAGTTCAAACACTGAAGACTTATCCCGTTGCAAGATTCGCAGTCCTAAGCATTGCTCTTTCACACATGGTCATGGTTTCTGTGATGGCAATGACTCCCGTGCACCTGCAGCACTTAGGTTATGACGTAGTGATCATTGGTTTCACGATTAGTCTCCACATTGCAGGCATGTATGCCCTGTCTCCTTTAATGGGATACCTCGCTGACAAGTTGGGTAAGGTCCAAACAATCTTCCTAGGACAAACACTTTTTGTAGCAGCACTGTTGTTTGCCGGATTAGGTCACGCCGATCGATTGATGGTGACTATTGGACTAACGCTTCTTGGTTTAGGTTGGTCCGCTGCAACAGTTGCAGGTTCGGCACTTCTTTCAGCAACTCTGCCAGCAGATGAGAAAACAAATGTTCAAGGGCTCAGCGATTCACTCATGAATCTCAGCGGAGCATTTGGTGGAGCTATAGCGGGGCTACTGCTTGCAAGTTTTCAATTTGAAGGACTCAACGCAATTGCAATGATTCCAGTTACCGTTATTTCAATTCTGGTGTTTGCAATCTCAAAGAGAAAAGATTTAGCGAATAGCTAGTAGTTCATCCCAAGTTGGACCTGAACAGCCGCCCTCTTTTTGAATAGAGAACTCAGCAGCACGACAAGCTAGTTCCAAAGACTCCTGCAAACCATTTCCCGCTGCCAGCGCAGCTAAGAACGCACCAGTATGAACATCGCCTGCACCATTGGTGTCAACTACAGGAACTCTCCTACCAGGGGCAATGGCAACTGCTTTTCCTGCATGATGCAGCTCAGCCCCCTCGGAACCTTTTCTAAGCAGTAACCAGCACTCATCAGAAACAAAACCGGAGAGTCTTTCAAACTCACTCTTGTTGCAAGAAATCAAAGTTGCATTCTTGCCGATCCAAGTTAGAACTTCATCTGTTAGCTGAGAAGTAGTAGGTCCTGGATCAAAAACTATTTTGCTCTTGATCAATCCACTCTCAAAGAGTTGCTCAAAGGCATCTTTAGAAGTTGGATAAACAAGTTCATAACCGTAAACAACTAGCCAATTATCTTCTGAGTAGTCATACTGCTTAAGCTCATCAAAACTTCTAATACCTTCAGCTCCACTTTGAGTAACAAAGCTTCTCTGTCCATTAGGTTCTACCAAAGTTATACAAAGACCTGAGTCGCCACTTGAAAAATCTTCAATACCTAGAGCTTCAACACCTTCAACCGCCATAGCAGCTCTAATTAGGTCAGCTCTAGGACCTTGTCCTAGCGGTGTGCAGTGCGAAACTGCTAAGCCAAGTCTTGAGGCTGTTGCCTCTAGGTTTAGGGCCCCACCAACACGACTGAAGGTCCTAGTCGCCAAAACATCTCCACCTGGAGTTGGCAAATGAGGGACGTAAGTGACCTGATCTACTAGCCCACTGGCTAGAGAGAGGATACGTGAGGGGCGAAAGTCTTCTAACTGCATTGCCTCTAGCCTAGCCTTTGCCTTAAAACAAAACGCCTCCAAGAACCTTGGAGGCGATACTTGTGACCCCAGCGGGATTCGAACCCGCGCTACTGCCGTGAGAGGGCAGCGTCCTAGGCCGCTAAACGATGGGGCCGAAGAGCAACTTCTCTATTATGCCAGAGAGTTTGATTGCTTGGAAGAGTGAGGCTGTTTAGGCCAATACATTCAAGGATTTAGGCGAGACTACGCAGGTAACCGGAGCAGCCCCAACATGCTCGCCATCTGAGTAGGCAGGCATCCCAGGTGAATGTAGCTCCAGGCTGTCCACGCGAATAATCTCAACTGCAGGATGGTCAACATGGCCACCGTAATACACCTTCGGGAAGAGCTTTATGAGCTCAAGGCGGCTAATGGCATTCAAGATGAAGAGATCCAACTTGCCGTCATCTATCTTGGCTTCAGGGGTGATTAGCAATCCCCCACCGTATGAAGGTGAGTTAGACACTGTGCAAAGAATTGCCTCGAAGACTCTTTCAACACCGTCTACTACAGCACGGTATGGGATTGGTTTAAAAGCAGCCAACTCTCGATACATGGCAAAACGATATTTGATCGGACCGGTAATCCATTTCCACTTATTCGCACGAGCATTGCAGAGTGCATCAAAACCAGCTGAGACAGCACCAAAGGAATAGAAAGTTCTATCGTTTGACTTTGACTCAATCAAGTCAACTTTTCTGGTTTTGCCGATCTTAGAAACTACTGCCGCAACACCTTCAACAGCATTATGAATTGGAAGACCAAGAGCACGAGCAGAGTCGTTACCAGTTCCAGCTGCAATCAGTCCAACTGGAATGTTGCTCTTCACAACTGCATTCACACCGAGGTGGAA
>JBJOQP010000055.1:0-4596 GCA_046049845.1 Actinomycetota bacterium | reverse complement strand
CTAAACCGTAAGGTTCTTGATTCAATGGCTAAAGAGCTAATGGAGAGAGAAACCCTGAACGCTGAAGAGATTGCTGTAATTTTCAAGACTGTGAAGAAGCTTCCTAAGCGTCCTCAGTGGCTATCCAAGAAGACCAGACCAAAGCCTAAGCAAGGTCCTATCGCTATTCCGAAGAAGGGTTCAACAGCATCTAAGAATGCTGCAACCAAGAAGGCGGAAGCGACTAAGAAGCCAGCTGCAAAGAAAACAGCAAGAGCTAAAAAGGCTTAGTTATGGTGGACGCCGAACGCATCAAAAAAGCAGTTGTTGAGCTTATCTCTGCGATCGGCGAAGACCCTAACCGTGAAGAACTAAAGGCAACTCCACAGAAGTTTGCTGATGCATATTCTGGCTTCTTTGCAGGTGTTGGCATTAATCCTCTTGATGCACTTAGTGAAACATTCCCTGCTGAACACAACGATGTTGTAATTCTCAAGGACATTGAACTTGTGAGTATTTGTGAACACCACCTATTACCTTTCACAGGCGTAGCTCACATTGCCTACCTACCTAGTGATCGAGTTATTGGTTTAGGAAGACTACCTAAGTTAGTAGAAATACTTTCTGCTAGACCACAGCTCCAAGAAAACCTAACTGCACAGATTGCGGATGCTTTAGAGCAAGGTTTAGGAACCAGGGGAGTCGTTGTTGTTATTGAGGCAAGACACCACTGTGTAGCATCACGTGGAGCAAGACAGCCAGAAGCTAACACAGTGACCATGGCTACCCGTGGTGAATATAGTGAAGCAGCTAATAGAGCTGAAGTAATGGCATTGATTGCAAAATGAAATACAACCCAACTGCACCTAAGGTAAGACCACTTGTCATGGGTGTATTAAATACCACCCCGGATAGTTTTAGTGATGGAAATCAATTCCTTGCTTTGCAGGCAGCACTTGATCACGCCAAGCTTCTGCAAATGAGCGGAGCAGACATCATTGATGTTGGGGGTGAATCAACAAGACCCGGAGCTGTTCGCATCTCCGTTGGAGAAGAACAGGAAAGAGTACTTCCTGTTATTGCCAAGATTGTTGATTCAGAACTTGGTTGTGAAATATCTATCGACACTATGAATTCAGAAACAGCACTAGCTGCAGTATTACTTGGAGCAACCATCATCAATGATGTCTCTGGCGGACTAGCTGATCAAAACATGTTCAAAGTTGCTGCTGAAACAAAAGCAACTTTGGTTATCTCTCACTGGCGTGGACATGCAGATGTCATGGACACCATGAGTTCATATCAGAATGTTGCACTCGAAGTTGCTAATGAACTCAAAGCGAGAGTAGATAAGGCTGTTGCTGCTGGAGTCTCTCTAGACAAGATTGTTATTGACCCAGGTCTTGGCTTTGCTAAAGACATGAAGCAGAACTGGCAGTTGGTCGCAAGGTTGGACGAACTAGAGAAGTTGGGCCTACCAATTCTTGTTGGTGCTTCTCGTAAGAGATTCATCGCAGGGGCTCTAGATCAGGAAGAACCTAACTCTGTCTCCCATGAGAGAAGAGATGTTGCTACAGCTGTTCTGACAGCTCTCCTTATGCAGAGAAAGCTCTGGGGTGTCCGAGTCCACAATGTCCTGGCAACTACCGATGCCATTAGCATTGTTGGGGCTTTGCACGAGGGTGAAGCAGATAAGAAGTCTTCCTAGGGCAGAATTGACCTATGCGTCACAAAATATCCATTACCGGCCTTAGAGTCTTCGCGCACCATGGTGTATTCGACTTTGAGAGACAGAACGGTCAAGACTTCTATATAGACGCATCCATCTGGGTTGATGGCGATAAAGCAGCCTTCTCGGATGACCTTAATCACACAGCTCACTATGGGGATTTGGCTAAAGGATTGGTTGAACTAACTAAGAGCAACCCGGTTGATCTTCTAGAGACACTGGCTCAAAGACTTTTGGATTACGCATTGAACTTTGGTGGGGGCAAAGTCTTGAAGGCAAAGATCACTGTTCATAAGCCAAATGCTCCTATCCCTTACGAGTTTCAGGATGTAAGCATCACCGTTAAAGCCAAGAGACCTGCCTAATGGCTATAGCTGTTATAGCTCTGGGAAGTAATCTAGGTCAGAAACGTGAGTGGCTGGTAAAAGCTCTAGCTCTCATTTCAACTACACCGGATATCTACCTGACTGATATTTCTCCTGTTGTTGAATCAAAGGCACTGACTTTGGCTGGAGTTGATTCATCAAAGCCAAGCTTTTTGAACTGTGTGGCGGAGATAGAAACACCATTGAGTCCAGAGCAACTACTTAGAGAACTGCAGTCAATAGAAATTGAACTAGGCAGAAAACGCAAAGAGCGTTGGGGCGATAGAAACATCGACATCGACATCATCACCTATGGTGATAGCCAACTTAAGACAGAAGATCTTGTAATTCCTCACCCAGAAGCTAAGAACAGAGCTTTTGTTATTGTTCCATGGTACCTAATGAATCAGAAGGCCACTCTGCCTGGAGTTGGCAGAATAAAGAAGTTAGCAAGACGATTTGCAGGAGAGGTGGAACTTAATTGAAACCAATCAGTCCGCTCATCGTTATTCTCTGGGTTCTAGTTTCTGGAGTAGTTGCTTTTGGCTATGGAACATTTGCTGTCAACAACGGTCTTGAAGTTCCAATTAGCGGAATCACACTTTCAATTTCTACTGCTCTTATCGCAGTTATTCTTCTGGGTCTTGCTATTCCTATCTGGAATTACAAGAGAAGCATCACTAAAGCACTCACCACTTCAAAACCTCTTCCAGTAAATCCTTTCTATGCTGTTCGAGTTCTTCTTCTTTCTAAAGCTGCTGCAATAACTGGAGCGATGTTGATTGGTTGGCATGCGGGTGTATTGGTGAAACAGTTCACCGCTCCAGTTGTTGTTATTGATGCAACTACCCCAAACATCACAGCCCTTATAGCAGCTGTGTTCCTACTAATTGCTGGCTTCATAGTGGAACAAATCTGCAAGCTACCAAGCGATAAGAGCAAAGATGAGTAGCCGTCTAAACGTTGCCGTTATTGGTGCCGGGCCTGTAGGGCTAGCCATGGCTAAAGCCATCTCGGATGCAGGACACTCCATCATGGCGATAGCAACAACAGATCCAGCCAGAGCAGAACAAGTAGCTGCTGTTCTGCCTGGCATCAAAGTTGCTCCCGTGATTGATGCAGTAGCTGGTGTTGATCTAGTTATCTTTGCAATTCCTGGAAAAGAGCTGGTTTCACTTGTGTCTGGTCTTGTGAAGACAGAGTCTTTATCTAGAGGTCAACTTGTTGCTCACACATCACCTGATTACGGCTATGAAGTATTTGATGAAGCACTTTCTTTAGGTGTTGTGCCAATGGCTATTCATCCGGCAATACGTTTCACTGGAATAAGTTCTGTTGATCGAACTCGTCTAATGGATTCATATATTGCTGTTGATTCACCTAAGGCAGTTCTTCCTGTGGTTCAAACACTGGCAATTGAATTAGGTGGAGAACCTGTACATGTTCCAGCAGAAGCAAGAGCTAAATATGCTGAAGCTATCTCTGTTGCATCTTCATTTACTTCTTTGATTGTTGGACAAGCTGTAACACTTCTTGAAGATGCCAACATCGATAAATTAAGACAAATACTTTCTGGCATTATGCGTTCAGCTTTAGAAGAATCTCTTCGAACTGCTGTTGCTGAAATTGATCCTGCAGATTTACTTGAGGATGACAATCAGTGAAACTAGTTGAGACAGTTAGTCAACTGCAAGAAGACATTGCAGCTGCTAAAGCAAGTGGCAAGAATGTTGTTTTTGTGCCGACTATGGGTGCTTTGCACGAAGGACATCTTTCTCTTATTGAAGAAGCAAACCAAGTTGCCGATGCGTTTGTAGTGATGAGCATCTTTGTGAACCCGACTCAGTTCGGTAAGGGCGAAGACTTTGATAGATATCCAAGAACTCTTGAAAGTGACATATCTGCTCTATCTGGACTAAGTAATCCACCAGCACTTTTGTTTGTTCCATCTGTTGCTGAGGTTTATCCAGAAGGTATGGATGCCCCTCTAAAGCCTCGAGCCGGTGCTTTGGGTTCAGTATTTGAAGGTGCTGCCAGACCAGGTCACTTTGAAGGAATGCTCCATGTTGTCTCCTGGTTCTTTGACGTTGTGAAGCCTGAGGTGGCAGTATTTGGGGCTAAGGATGCTCAGCAGCTGTTTCTTATCAAAAGGATGGTTCATAGGGAGTTTGATGACTCTATTGAGATCATTGAAGCTCCGACCATCAGGGAAGATGACTACCTAGCAAAATCGAGTAGGAACCGCTTCCTCTCTGTTGATGGCAGGAGCTTCGCTCCTTCACTATTTGCTAGTTTGATTCAAGTTCAGGAGCAGATTACTGAAGGGATACTGCCATCAGTTGCCCTTGCTTCGGCTAGTAAGGCTCTAGAAGCCTCACCGCTGGGTAAACTTGATTACCTAGCCTTAGTTGATAAGAGCACCTTTTCACCGATAAGCGATGGGTTCCATGGCGAAGCCCAGCTACTTGTTGCCGTTGTGGTGGAAGGTGTCCGCCTTATTGACAACATAACTTTCTATATTCA
>JBJOQP010000054.1:0-4701 GCA_046049845.1 Actinomycetota bacterium | reverse complement strand
AGAGTAACCAGCAACTCAAAGCTAAAAAGAATCCCCCGAGCTAATGCTCGGGGGATTCTTTTCTTAAGCCTTAGACCAAATGGTTTTTATAGTTCAGCTAGGTTACCTAGGTATAGCTCGATCATCTTTGGATCATTTAGAAGATCGCGACCGGTTCCGGTGTATGCGTCCTTACCTTGGTCAAGTACGTAAGCACGGTCACAGATCTGAAGACAACGACGAGCGTTCTGCTCAACCATGATTACTGTCACACCTGCAGCGTTTACTTCTTTGACTCGAATGAAAGTCTCGTCCTGTCTCACCGGTGAAAGACCAGCTGATGGCTCATCTAATAGCAGCACTGAAGGGTCAGTCATAAGTGCACGACCCATTGCAACCATCTGGCGCTCACCACCTGACAGAGAACCTGCACGCTGGTTCTTACGCTTGCCTAGATCTGGGAAAAGTTCAGTTACAAACTCAAAGCGTTCTTTAAATCGCTTAGGAGTTTGGAAGACACCCATCTCGAGGTTCTCTTCGATGGTCAAGCTAGGGAAGACGTTGTTGGTCTGTGGAACAAAGGCTACGCCTTTCTCCACAAGCTTGTTTGCTTTCAGTCCAGTGATGTCTTCTCCCTTTAGGAGTACTCGACCTGAACGAATGTTTACCTGTCCAAAGATTGCTTTTAGCAAGGTTGACTTACCAGCACCGTTTGGTCCAATGATTCCAATTAGTTCACCCTGGTAGGCAGTTAGGCTACAGCCATTAAGGATGTTGATGCCAGGCAGGTAACCAGCTACTAAGTCTTCAGAGTGGACTACTAATTCGCGACTGTTCATTATTTGTCGCCTTTCTTGGAACGTGTTGATGAAGGCTTTGACATGGTGCCAAGGTCTGTGTCGTGGTGAGCACCTAGGTAAGCATCAATAACTGCCTGGTCCTTCATAACGGTTGCTGGTGGCCCTTCGGCAACTACCTTGCCTTCAGCCATAACAATGACCCAGTCACTGATGTGGCGAACCATGTGCATATCGTGCTCAACGAACAGAACTGTTGTGCCGTTAGATTTCAGATCTTTGATGTGGTCTAGAAGGCTCTGTGTTAGAGCAGGATTCACACCAGCCATTGGCTCATCGAGCATGATGAGCTTCGGTTCACTCATTAGAGCTCTAGCCATTTCTAGAAGTTTTCTCTGACCACCTGAAAGGCTGGCTGCATAGTCTTCACGCTTTGCATCTAACTTGAATCTCTTAAGCAAGATGTCAGCTGCATCTGTGATCTGCTTCTCGCGACGAATCCAAAGCGGACGAATCAAAGCAGTTAGGAAACTTTCACCAGGTTGCTTCTGGGCACCAAGACGCATGTTCTCAATCACTGTTAGAAGGCTTAGTGCTTTGGTTAGCTGGAAAGTTCTAATCATTCCTAGGCGAGCCACTTTATAAGGTGACATGCCTGCAAGCTTCTGACCTTCAAATGACCAGTTACCCTGGTTCGGCTTATCGAAGCCTGTTAGCAGGTTGAAGAATGTTGTCTTACCTGCACCGTTAGGACCGATTAGAGCAGTGATAAGTCCTCTAGGAATCTCAACGTGAGCAACGTCAACTGCTGTTAGTCCACCGAACTGACGCTTCACGCCATCGGCGATAAGAATTGGGTCAACCTTGCGGCAACCTGGTGCAATCTCACCGATAGCAATCTGGTCTGTAGAAATGTCTTTTGACTTAGGCATTGAACTGAGTCTCCTTTTTGTTTCCAAACAGACCCTGTGGTCTAAAGATCACAAGCAACATAAGCGATAGACCGATTAGAAGCAGACGAATCTGAGCGATGTCAGGCTGTGACAGGAATGGGAGCCAGCCAAGTTCTACTAGTCCACCCATGATTCCTTGAGTAACGCTAATCAAAGCGATGAAGATCATTCCACCTGCAATAGGACCAAGAATTGTTGCAGCTCCACCCAAGAGTAGAACTGACCAAATAGTGAATGTGAAGTTTGTAGTCCAAACCTGAGGCTGAACGTTTGAAAGGTTCAGAACGAAGATCATTCCACCGATGCTTGCGAAAACACCACCGATCATAAGAGCCTGCAACTTGTAGAAGAAGACGTTTTTACCAAGGCTTCTTACTGCATCCTCATCTTCACGAATACCCTTGAGCACACGACCCCAAGGTGAACGCATTAGAAGACGCAAGATTAGAGCACCAATTACAACAGCACCCCAACCAACCATCAGAACGTAAAGCTGATCTGCTCTATAGGTTGCGAAACCGAAGTTGTAGTTTCCTACTGGGATTGGGTTCAATGCCCAGAACTCAGCACCAAACTGGCTTAGACCGTTAGAGCCACCGGTTACTTTAGAGAATCCGATTGTGGTCATGAAGTATCTAAATACCTCAGCTGTTGCAATGGTCACAATAGCTAGATAGTCAGCACGAAGTCGCAGAGTTGGGATACCCAGAATCAAAGCAAAGACAAGTGAGCAAAGGATTCCCATTAGAACTGCCAAGAACAAAGGCAGCTTCAATGTGTCAATGCTGATTACCATTCCGTAGGCTCCAACAGCTGCGAAAGCAGCCTGACCGAAGTTCAGAAGACCTGTGAAACCGAAGTGCACTGCAAGGCCCAAAGCACAAAGTACGAAAGTAATTGTGGTTGGACTCAGCATCTCGCCTAGAGCGAGTCTCAATATGTTCAGAATGTCCATTTACCTATCCGATTCTCTGCTTTTTGCCTAGAACACCCTGAGGGCGAACAAGCAAGACAACGATGAGGATGATTAGAGCCGCTGCGTACTTCAAGTCAATTGGAATAACTAGGGCTGATAGCTCTACAACAAATCCAATGATGATTGCACCTACGGTTGCTCCTAGAGCCTTACCCAAACCACCTAGAGTTACTGCTGCGAACAAGAGCAGAAGGATCTGTGCTCCCAGCAAGTAGTTCGCCTGGAACTGAAGTCCATAGAGGATACCGGCAAGGCCGGTAAGGGCTCCAGCCATAACCCATACGATTCTGATGATGCGTTCCACGTTGATACCGGTGGCTGCTGCAAGAGATGCGTTATCGGAAACCGCACGAGCAGCCTTACCGATTCTGGTTCTGGTTAGGAACCAAGCAACAAAAGCAAGGGCAACGATGCTTAGACCCATTGACACCAGTGATGAACTTGTGGTGTTGATTGGGCCTAGAACAACTAGTTCGTATTCGCTTGATAGAACCTTTGTGTCACCTTCAAAGAAGAGGATGAAGAGCTGACGAAGAATGATAGACAGACCGATTGAAACAATCATGATCTGGTTCAGGCCTAGCCTCCGCTTACGCAAAGGTTTCCATAGAGCCGAGTCTTGGAGCCAACCGAATCCAGCACTGAGCACGATTGTTATGGCAGCGGCGACCAGCAGTGGCAACTTCATCTCAACGTGGAATAACCAAGTGAACAAAGCACCAAAGGTAACCATCTCACCGTGGGCAAAGTTATTTAGCCCAGTGGTTCCGAAGATCAAGGAGATACCGATAGCGGCAACTGCTAGAAGAAGACCAAGGTTCAAACCCGCAAAGAGACGAATGATTATCTGGTCACCAATAGGTTGAATGACTCTGGTGTCTTTACCAAGAGGGAAGAGCACCGCAGCGGTATTTGTGACGTTTAGGTTAGCTTCACGAGTATTGGCTTCAGGGTCACGAAGGCCAACTCCCTTAGGCAAAGACTCAAGCAGGATCTCTACCTGGTAGACACCCTTCTTTTGAACTTCTAGAAGCCATTTACCTTCGGCGTTTGAGGTTGCAATCTCATCCAAGCCATTTCCGGTGATTCTAAACTCAACACCTTCAACCGGCTTCTTTTCGTTCTTCACAGTTCCGGTGATGATTAGCGGTGAGCTATCAGACGAGGCTGCTGATGCCTGCGACAGAATTGGGCCACCAAAGATTGAGAAGAGAATGGTGAACGCGGCTACGATTCGACCGAATCGACCCAGCGTGTTTCTCAGGGCGATGTTCAAGCCAACCTCCATTGTTATCAGTGCCGTCGCACATCTTTTCGTTATTATTTGAGATTACCCGATAAACCCGCTCTGCATCGGGCCGTAATAAGAACGAAACAGACTAAATACCCCTATTTATAGGCAAATCTGCTTCTGCTAACCCTTATTCCCAAGGCATCCGCCAAATACCATTGGTCTAGTGAACATCCAGACAATTACCTATCCGGCTGACTTGCCGGTTAGTGCTAGCCGTGGCGAGATTCTGGAGGCTATCAAGAACCACCAGGTAGTGGTTATTGCAGGTGCTACAGGTTCGGGTAAGACCACCCAGATTCCTAAGATGTGTCTGGAACTGGGCAGAAAGAGCATTGCCCATACTCAACCCAGAAGAATTGCAGCAAGAGCTGTGGCGGAGCGCATTGCTGAAGAGCTAAAGGTAGACCTAGGTGATCTAGTTGGCTACCAGGTTCGCTTCACTGATCAATCCGGGCCTAAGACAAAAGTCAAAGTGATGACCGATGGCATCTTGCTCAATGCCATGCAGAGAAATAGAAAACTACAGCAGTATGACACCATCATCATCGATGAGGCTCATGAGCGAAGCCTAAACATCGACTTCCTACTCGGCTATATCAAACAGATACTTCCAAGTAGACCTGACCTAAAGGTGATCATCACTTCAGCAACCATTGATCCTGAATCCTTTAGCAAGCACTTCAATGATGCTCCCATCATTGA
>JBJOQP010000053.1:0-4754 GCA_046049845.1 Actinomycetota bacterium | reverse complement strand
GAGTAATGCCTGACTATGAAAAAGCTCAGGTGCTATTTGACTTGATCAAGAATGATAAGCCTCTTGTCCTAGGTGAAGTTAACAACACCGGTGTTGGTTCAGAGATTGCACCAACTCCAAAGCCTTCATCGACAAGCACTCCATCGAAGACTCCGACTTCAACTGCAAAGCCGAAGCCAACCCCAACCCCTACTGTCACACCATTGCCAGACTGGGCTCAGGGAACAAACGCTTCAACAACTACCTGCTCAAAATAACTATTTAGAGCAGCAATCTGGCTAGGCTTAAACCATGTCGACTGTAGTTATTTGGGTATCTGATCTCGAGAAGTCTGTTAATTTCTATTCAGCTCTGTTTGAGGACAACTCCCCATATCGTTCACCAGAGTTTGCAAGCGTTCAAGGCCTAGGCAATGAAGTCCTAATCCATCTTCTGCCTGAGGAGTACCGCTCAGAGCCAACCCTTGGAGAAGATAACCCAATCAAGCCAGTGTTCGATGTTCAGAGCTTAGACAAGGCGAGACTTGCTGCTGGTAGAACTGGCGGCAAAATCAAGAGCGAAGTTATGGAACACAACAACTGGACCTATGCCGATGGCAATGATCCAGATGGCAACATCATCCAGGTCCGCGAAGGCCTATAGTCCCTTAAACGTAACTAAGTAACTGTTCATTCTTTACTGAGGAGAGCAACTGCCATGGAAATCGACTGGTCGATAGCGCAAGCTAACCTCACCTCTGTTGTTGCTCTTTGTTTTCTCTTAGGTTTTGTGGCCTCAAGACTGAAAAGTGATATCAGAATTCCTGAACAGGTTTACCAGTTCATCTCCGTATACCTTTTGCTTGGCATTGGTATCAAGGGTGGTCACTCACTCAAAGGCGTTAGCTTAGAAAGTTTTCTACCTGCTGCCAGTGTGACTCTTGCTCTAGGTGTAATCATTCCTGTTGTTGCTTTCTATGTTCTAGGAACAGTGAAAGCTTTATCGGTAGAAGACAGAGGAGCATTTGCAGCTCACTATGGTTCAACTTCGCTGGTCACATTCACAGCTGCACTTCTTTACTTAGAGAACACAGGTATACCTGTTGAAGGTTTTGCTACAGCACTTCTAACTTTGCTCGAAATCCCTGGACTCATTGTTGGTATTTATCTTGGATCTAGAACTGCAAGTTCAAAAGTGAATTGGAAAGACACCGCTATCGAAGTTCTCTTCGGTAAGACAGTCTTGCTACTAACCGGTGGCCTTCTACTAGGTGTTGTCACAAGTGAGAGTGGATATCAAAGTGTTGTGCCATTCTTCGTCGAGACTCAGAGCGGACTACTAGCTCTATTCCTACTAAACCTTGGTTACATCGCTGGCTCAAACTGGGAAGAGATCAAACACGTTGGGTTACCAGTATTTGCATTCGCTATTGCATTCCCAATCTTTGCAGGATCATTAGGAGCACTCCTAGGAACTCTATGTGGTCTATCAGTTGGTGGAAGCACAATACTTGCTGTTCTAGCCGGAAGTGCTTCATACATCGCAGCACCAGCAACGGTTCAAATTGCTTTGCCGAAAGCTAATGGTGCTCTTCCACTAACAGCAAGCATCGGAGTTACATTCCCATTCAACCTGTTGCTAGGAATCCCAACCTTTATTGCACTTGCAACTTACTTCGGACAAGTTTTCTAAAACTTATCTGACGATTACTGCAGGTGAATCAATAGTCACTGTTGCAAACCCAAGTTTTACAGCCTTCACGCTAACTGCAATCTCGGCTTTTCTATCTGCCCCAGTAAGTCGATAAGACTTCCCGGTTGCCTTAGCAATCTTTGCCCCATCACGAATCCACTGGTAAGTAAATGTGACTCCACTATCCCAAGTGCCAACTTGGGCAGACAAAGAGCTATTTACCTTTGCAGTTCCAACAATTCTTGGATCAGGAGTTTTGATAAGTTCTCCGATGCCTACTTTTAGAGCTGAAGAGGTAGTTGAAGT
The DNA here is from genome assembly GCA_046049845.1 of Actinomycetota bacterium. Taxonomy (GTDB): domain Bacteria; phylum Actinomycetota; class Actinomycetes; order Actinomycetales; family Microbacteriaceae; genus Rhodoluna. The sequence continues at coordinate 2,777 of JBJOQP010000053.1, read as the reverse complement.
GGTGATGTATCCAGCTCTAGTAAGAGTCACCTTTGCAGTGATAGAGGTCTTGTAGTCAGCTGACTGAAGCGTGTAGGCAGACTTTGTTGCTCCGGTAATGGCTTTGCCATTGCGAAGCCATTGGTATGAGGCAGTAGCCAGAGCAGGCACTGAGGCGCTGATAGTTAGTCGGCTACCTGTTTTTGCTGTTCCATTCACAGAGAGGGAAGGTTTGGCAAGTAATCCACCAGCCACTACCTTGGCTGGGCTAGTGGACACAGTAACCGGATAACCCTCTTGAGTAACGGTTGTTTGCAGGGTTAGAGACTTCTTGTAGTCGCTAGCACTTGGAGTGTAAGTGGATTGATTAGCCCCAGGGATGGTCTTTCCATCAGCTAGCCATTTATAGGTAACTGTTGCTGATGGCTCCGCTGATGGGCCACCAACGATTGGAAAACCTACTCTTGCTTCTCCAGTTAGTGAGGCTGCAGCTAGGGCAGGTCGAATTACAAGAATTGGAACGGAAGAAGATGTTGCTGAAGGTTTAGAAGTCTTCGTGGCAAGAACCTTGACGGAGATCAATGCTCCAGCATCGGCAGATGTTGTTACGTACGTAGTTCCTGTTTGATTCGGGATAGCAACTGAGTTTCTTAACCATTGGTAGTTCAGTGTTGTTGTGTAGTCCCAGTTAACTGCTGTCGCGGTGAGAGTGCTACCAACAGCGTTAGAGCCACTAACACTTATCTCAGGTGCTTCAGGATTTAATGTGTTCAAGAATGCAGTTAGAGATGCAGTTCTCATAGGGAAGAACTGGTCTAACCAGTTTTGCCAACCAACAGCTGAAGCAACACTTGAATTAGATCTAACATCGTGAGCGATGTATGCGTTGTTGATGACAGACGCTACTTTGTTTTTGAATGCAGGAATACCAAGAGTTGCTACTTTATCCTTCACAGCAACTTGAGCCTTGATTAGAAGTTTCTTGCAAGGGTCATATGCAACACACTTTCTCAGCATCACGCTTCGTTCTTGATTACCAAAGTTTCTGTATGCAGGTCCTCTACCCAACCAATCAAGTTGAGCGTCGTTTTCCATAGGGAAGGTTCCATCTTGACCCCAAGGAATTATCTTTAGTTTTCCTGTGTCATCAAAGACGATGTAGTAATTGTTTTGAACCACATCGGTATAGCCATCCCAGTTAGATGTGTAGATGTCGGTTGCCATGAGATTTATGACAGAAGTCATGTCTGCAATCTTGTTTACTTCTGTCCACCAGGTTGCTCCGTCATATACAGAAACGGCAATAGCTGCATTTAGATCTGCTCGGTTGGTATCACCATAGTTAGTGTCATAACACCAGCTTTGGCTAAGGGTTAGATCCGCTAAGTAACAGTTCGAGCTATAAACGTGAACTGGATTCAACCAACGCTTAAGCATCTGACCATCAATTGCTTCAACGTTCATGTAGAGACCAAAGTCTGCATTGTTCACAGTCACCCAAGAGTAGGTAGTTCTAGGAGCCACCAAGCCCATGGCTCTATAGATTCTGTAAGAAGTATCTTCTCTAATAAATGATGGGTCCTGCAACATGCTATTTAGAGTCATGCGTGTAAGACCCATGAACTTTTGACCAGCAACAAATGCATCAAACTTAAGTTTCATCGGTGCTTTGTCGTAGTTGTTTATAAGTCTTCGAGTCGCCTGCCCCTTTAGCCTCACACCAATGTTGGTAAGGGTTGTGATGACCCCATCAGCAGTTGTGATCTTTACATCAGCTGTTCGATAAAGGCTTGAGTTTGGGTCTGCATTCAAGGCATCAATGGTTGCCTGAGGCATTGTGAGATCAACGTTGGATACAACTACCGGGTTATAGAACACAGCTGCAGCATCGGTGCCTTCGTTATACACAGTAGTGCTGATACCTGATACAGGTTGAGCAGCAGTAGCGCTTTGAGTGGAGGAGAGCCCTAGAGCGAGAATGAGTAGCGTTGAAAGCAGAGGCTTTCTAAGTCTGAAACTCATCACTCGTCCTTCGTTGTCGGAGGCTGAGTTCTAGTCTATTTTGACTTAGTTAGCTTTGCTACCGAACCGCGTTTGATGAGCTTGGCTGGAAGAACAATCTCTTTAGGTTTGGTGTTACCTTCAATGGTTTCCACTAGTTCAGTAACAGCAATATGCCCTAGTTCTTCAACTGGACGAGCAACAACTGTAATTCCAGGAACCATAGCTGCTGCCCATGCACTGTCGTCAAAGGTAACTACAGAAATGTCTTTTCCAACGGTCAAACCTCTTTCGCCAGCTACTTTAAGAACAGCAAGAAGCATGTCGTTGTTTGAGGTGAAGATGATGCTTGGTGCTTTAGGGGAGTCCAGTAGTTTCTCAACTGCGGCTTCTGCGACAACTTGTTTGTCTTCACAGTAGATCCAAAGCCCAGATGCCTTTACTTTCTTCACACCTTTAGCAAAACCATCAACACGTTCTTGAACAGATGTGATTGGAATCTCAGGTTCTTCAAGTGTGAAACCTTTAATACCAGGAACAGCAATAAGGAATCCAAGTTTCTTGTGACCGAATTCAGATGCGTGCAGAACTGCTTCTTCAGCTGCAACCTCATCGCCTGTTGTAACAGTTGTGAATCTTTGAATGTCTAATTTACGGTCAATGATCACAACTGGCTTGCCAGCAATCTTCTTCGGTGTGAGGTGAGAGTGCTTGGTAGTTGAAGCTGGAACCAAGATGATGCCATCTACTTGGTTAGCCAACATGGTTTCAACAGCAACTCTTTCAACCGCAACATC
>JBJOQP010000052.1:0-4757 GCA_046049845.1 Actinomycetota bacterium | reverse complement strand
CCTGTAGCAGTAGCGATGGTGCCGTCAATGCCTGCTAGTCCGCGGTTTGCCCAGGCTCTGACCTCTAACCTAGGAGCACAGAAGTCAGCCTCTCTAATCAGCTGTGAAGCTCCTAGAACAAGGATTGTGCTGGCAGCAGGAGATGCTTCCCAGGTCTTAGTGATGATGGCATGTCTATCTAGATTGCTATTGACAGATAAATGATCTGGTTCTTTAGTCCAAGAGGCAAGCCATTCAGGGTTTGAAGAACCTTCTATAACTTCAGCGACCTTAGTTATTTGGTTTCCTATTTCAAAAGAACCCATCTGTCCTTCACGAACAAATACTTTTACGTCGTCTCTCTTTAGAAGAGCGATGACAGGTCTACTAAGTGTTGGCTTACCGTACACAACAACTTGTTCAATCTGCTTCACTAGTTCTGAGTTACTAGCTAGAAGAGTTCTATAGCCAATCACAGATGCTGATAGATGTCTAACACCAGAAGTTGGTTCAGCAAAAACAGGAAGTCCTAGACTTTCAATCTCCGCTAGGTATTCCCCAGCGTTAGCTCCAGCAACAATAACTGTTGGCTTAGTTAGATCTAAGTTGAAGACATTCTCATTGGTAATTGGTTCAAGAACTCTGTCTCCATCAACATCAGCAATTGCTTCAAGAATTTCAGCTGCGTTTGGTTCAGTTGCAGACAAAGGTTCAATGAACTGAAGGTTTAGTTGGACTGGTTGAGATCTTTCACCCCAAGCAAGTAGAACTGCTTTCTCAACAAGAGCTTTGGCTAGCCTTGGAAGTTTAGGAATATCTTCAACTGTTGGAGCAGGAACATCAATGCAGTCAATAACAGCATCAGAGAATATGCCAACCTGATTAGTTGTTTGGTTGGCACCTTTATCCCTAAGCTCTGCTGGTCTATCTGCTGTTAGAAGAATTAGACCTAAACCTGAATGGTGAGCTTCTAGAACTGCAGGATGCAAATTAGCAACAGCGGTTCCAGAGGTAGTAATGATTACTTGAGGTCCGCCATAGACAGCTGCACCTAAAGCGCTAAACCCTAAAGATCTCTCATCAATACGAACATGAAGGTTGGCTCCGCCTGCATCTGCTACTTGAGCAGCGGCTATGGCTAATGATTGTGATCTTGCTCCAGGAGCTAGCCAGAAGTCTCTTCCCCAGGCGGCAAGTTCAGCAATGATGTGTGCTGCAAATATTTGAGCTGGAGATTGCGTCATTTAGTTGTCGTTATCGTTTTTGAAGCGATTTCCTAGATCTCTAAGGAAGTCAGCATCATCATCAGGAGCAATAGGTCTTGAACGCTTAGCTCCTTGACCAGAGTCACCATCAATTGGTCTACCAATAGTGATGTATAGAAGACCACCGATAACTGGGATGAAAAGACAGAGTAGAACCCAAACAAACTTAGGTAAGACTCTTACCTGGTTGCGATTAGCACTAGCTGCGTAAACAGTAGTAAAAATCTGGAAAATGGCCACAGCAACAAGCACTGCCAATTGGACTCGGTTCATGGGTCAATTCTAACCGAGTGGGAAACATAGACTTAAGACATGAAAAATGTATGGGTGAAATACACAGTTATCCGACTTGGTTTATTCATTGGGCTCTGCATAGTCTTTGGGCTTCTAGGCATGCCTTGGTTTGCTGCAGTCCTGATTGCAGCCATGCTTTCTTTCGCTTATTCCCTATTTTTCCTAAGTGGTCTTAGAGACCAAATCAGCAAAGAGCTTTATGAGAAGAAGGCTAACTCTCTAGGGTCAGGAGACCCTGAGAGTGATCTAGAGAACGAGATTGTTGATCTAGAAGTTAATGCTAAAAAGACCCCAGCAAAGCCCAAGAGCAAATAGCAGGGCTGTGTAGCTAGTTAGCTGTAGAGCAAGAATCTGATCTTTAGGGCTCTTTGCTGTAACAGCGATGATGTTGATAATCAACACAGGCAGAATAAGTAAGTTCACGATAAACACTGCAGGAGCAACAAACCAAAGCGGTGCAATTAGTGAGAACGGTGCCCAGGTCAAAACAACAAACAAACCAAGAGATACGTTCTTACCGATTCTTGTTGAAAGTGTCTTCTTGCCGCTTAGACGATCAGTGTCAATATCTCTGATGTTGTTGATTAGTAGAACTGCTGTTGCAAAGCAACCAGCTGCAGCACCACCTAAGACACTCAAGATGTTTATTTCAAGAGTTTGAATGTAATCAGTACCAATGGTGGCGACAAGTCCAAAGAAGATAAAGACAATAACTTCACCAAGTCCTGCATAACCGTAAGGCTTCTTACCTCCGGTATAGAACCAGGCCGCCAAGATACAAACAACACCGACAGCCACAAACCACCACTGCTGAGTAAGAACAGTGATTACCAAACCAAACACAGCCGCAATACCAAATGAAGCAAAGGCTGCATTTCTTACCTGCTTAGGTGGAACAAAGCCTCCACCGGTTAGTCTTGCTGGTCCTTTTCTATTGTCATCAGTTCCTCTGATGCCATCACTGTAATCATTTGAGTAGTTCACACCGATCTGAAGAAACAGAGCAACAGCTAGAGCTAGTAGCACGTAACCAAGATTGAACTTTCCTGCTATCTGAGCAGTTCCAGCACCAATCAAGATTGGTGCAACGGCCAAAGGAAGAGTTCTTAGCCTTGCTCCCTTAATCCATAACTTCAGTTCACTCATTAGATACCTTCACTAAATAGTTGTCTCAACGAAATCAAATCTGTCTTGCCATTACCAAGTCTTGGTAATCTATCAACTCGAATAACCCTAATTGGCTTAGCCGCTATTCCTAGTTGTTCAAACACTGCCCCTGCTATGTAGTCAGCAACCTCTGGGGAACCAACATAGGCAATACCAACTCGTTCTCCCCACTCAGTTGAACTAACAGCGGTAGCCCCAACTTCAACTACCCCTGGAACACTAGCTGCTACTGCTTCAACTCTGTCTAGGCTCATCTTCAGACCACCTGAGATGATCACACGATCTGCTCTACCTAGGATGTGAAGCAAACCTTGCTCATCGAATTCACCGATGTCTGAAGTGACTAAGAAGCCATCTTCATTAGCAACATCATTAGCTAGAACATCTCCCCTGATTGCAACCTTGCCCTCTTCAACAAGTTCTACTTCAATTCCACTAAGAGCTTCACCGTTATAAACACAGCCACCACTGGTCTCAGCCATGCCATAGCTCTCAACTACGTTGATGCCCTTATCTCTAAAGAACTCCAGCACTTCTGGACTAGTTGCCTGACCGCCAACCAGGATTGCCTTGAAGCGTTGCAACAACTTCACTAGGAATGGATCTTGAGAAGCTAGCTGCTGCAATCTAACCAACTGGGTTGGAACTACAGATGTGAACTTAGCGTCTGCTGTTAGAAGAGTTGAAGATAGAGCAAATGCTTCAGGAGTAAATGGAACAGCTGTGTTCATCTGGATAGGTGGAACATCAGCAAGTATCGATCTAACTAGAACTTGAATACCTGCAATGTAGTTGATGGGCAGAGTTAGAAGCCACTGACCTTTAGTGCCAAAGTATTCTTCTGTGGCTTTAGCACTTGCTATCAGTGCTTTAGCACTGATGCTTATTCTTTTTGGGGTTCCAGTTGATCCACTGCTTTCAACAATTACCGCAGTGTTTGAATCAACAAACTCTGGAATGCCTTCAACTTTTACTTTCTCCCCGTTTATTTCTCTCGGAGAAATAAACACAGCACACTTACCCTCTAGTGCTTCGGTTAGAGCAAGTAGGGCAGCAACAACATCATTAGCTGGAATTACTTTTACGGGGATTTGGTTCATGGTTTAGAAGTGCCAAGGAAAAGGAGACCAGTCAGGTGCTCTCTTTTCTAAGAAGCTTGTCTTTCCTTCAATGGCTTCATCTGTTCCATATGCCATACGAGTAGCTTCACCAGCAAATAGTTGCTGACCTACTAGACCATCATCAATCATGTTCATTCCATATTTCAAAAGACGAATTGATTGTGGTGACTTAGTCAAAATCTCTTTAGCCCACTCAACACCTTTAACTTCAAGTTCTGCGTGAGGAACAACAGCATTCACAACACCCATCTCGTAGGCACGTTGAGCTGAATACTCTTGAGCCAAGAAGAAGATTTCTCTGGCAAACTTTTGTCCAACCTGACGAGCAAGATAAGCAGAACCATATCCTGCATCAAATGAACCAACGTCTGCATCAGTCTGCTTGAATCTTGCATGCTCACTTGAAGCAATAGAGAGATCAGCAACAACGTTTAGTGAGTGTCCACCACCAGCTGCCCAACCAGGAACTAGTGCAATAACAACCTTCGGCATAAAACGAATAAGTCTTTGAACTTCAAGAATGTGTAGACGACCTGAAGTGCTATCCCCATACTCATAACCAGCAAGGCCTCTAACTCTTTGGTCTCCACCAGAAGAGAAAGCCCAGCCACCATCTTTAGGAGAAGGTCCGTTACCAGTTAGAAGAACGACACCAACATCGGTTAGGCCTTGAGCATGAGTCAGAGCTCTTGCTAGTTCATCAACTGTTTGAGGTCTAAATGCATTTCTAACCTCAGGACGGTTGAAAGCAATTCGAACAACCCCTACGGATACGTGCTTGTGATAAGTAATGTCTGTTAGATCACTAAAGCCATCGACTTCAGACCAGATGCTTGCATCAAATAGCTCAGATACGTGTTTGGACATACTCCTAGACTAACAATGTGGAGATAACCAGCGAAATGCGCCAGCAGATACTTGACTCAGCAAG
>JBJOQP010000051.1:0-4811 GCA_046049845.1 Actinomycetota bacterium | reverse complement strand
TAAACCTAGATGTCTTCGCTGCTCAAGCAGCTGGCTATACAGATCTAGTAGCCCCACCAACATTCGCTGTTGTTATTCAAGAGCGAAGCTTGCCAGCAGTTCTTCAAGACCCTGAAGCTGATATTGATTTCTCAAGAGTTGTGCACGGAGATCAGAGATTTGTATCTGTAAGACCAATTGTTGCTGGCGATGAACTTACTTCAGTTCTTGAAGTAGCTTCAGTTAAATCTCTAGGCGCTCACTCAATGATTACTTTCAACACTGAAGTATTTGATGCTGAGAAGAAACTTGTTTGCACTGCAATCAGCACACTAGTAGTGAGGGGCGAATAATGACTCACATCAACATTGCTTCTCTAGAAGTAGGTCAAGAAATTGGAAGTCACACTTTCCACTTCACCCGTGATTCCCTAGTTCGCTACGCCGGGGCATCAGGAGACTTTAACCCAATTCACTACCGTGATGACTTTGCTAAGTCAGTCGGTCTTGATGGGGTTCTTGCTCACGGAATGTTAACTATGGGTGCTGCAGTTCAGGTAGCTGTTAACTGGGTTGGCGATGCTGGCAAAGTTATTGACTATGGAGTTCGTTTCACTAAGCCAGTATTCGTTGATGCAGCTACTGGTGCTGATGTTCTAGTAATCGGCAAAGTCGGTTCCATTGATCTAGAGAACAACACAGTTCGTATCGACCTATCTGCAAGTTCTGCTGAAGTGGCAGTACTAGGTAAAGCTCAGGCAGTAATCAAGTTATGAGTCAAGCACTTAGCGAACTAACCACCATTCATGTTGGTGGTAGTCCTAAGCGCATCCACACTGCTTCAACTAGAGATGAACTTGTTTCAATAGCTAAAGACGTTTGGGCTAGAACTGAGAACTGGTTAGTTCTTGGTGGTGGCTCAAACCTTGTTGCTGCTGATGATGTATCAGATCTAGAAGTTATCTTGGTTAGAAACCTAGGTGTTGAATACATCGGTCAAGGCAGAGTTCGAGTTCAAGCGGGAGAGAACTGGAATGATTTTGTAATTCATACCGCTAAGCAGGGCTTAGCGGGTATTGAATCTCTTGCAGGTATTCCTGGAACTGTTGGAGCTGCTCCAATCCAGAACATCGGCGCCTATGGTCAAGAACTATCGCTTACCCTGCACTCACTTGAGTTTCTAGATTATGTAACCGGTGAAACAGAGATTATGACCAAGGCGGATTGTGTGTTTGGTTATCGAGACAGTGTTTTCAAAAGAGGTAAGCAGGGAATAGTTACCTGGGTTGAATTCCAATTCTTTACAGATCTTCCAGCAGCACACAATGAACTACTAGAAGCAAGAGTTGAAGAAGTTATTGGGCTTAGAGCATCTAAGGGAATGGTCCTAAATGAAGCAGACCATGACACCTGGTCCTGTGGATCATTCTTCACTAACCCAATAGTTCCAGAGAGCTTTGCTAAGACCTTGCCAATGGACGCACCGCAGTGGCCAACTGAAGCAGATGATGGTCTGACTGTGAAGTTGAGTGCTGCATGGTTGATTGAACAGTCGGGTGTTCAAAAAGGTTTTGGTTTGCCTGGTTCCAAAGCGGCTATCTCGTCAAAGCATGCTCTTGCCATTACTAATAGAGGTAATGCAACAGCAGAAGAAGTTGTTGAGCTTGCAAGGTTTATTCAAACTCAGGTATCAAATAAGTTTGGAATCAATTTGATTCCAGAACCAAACTTGGTGGGCTTCTAACCTAAATCTGCAACGGTAAGAGTGATTGCCAAGCTGTACATAACCGCAGCAATAAACACATCTAGTATTTTCCAGAACACTGGCTTACTCACAAGAACCGATGCCTTTGAAGCACCGAAGCCAAGAGCAAAGAACCAGATGAAGCTTGCTGTTACTGCTCCAATAACAAACAGCCACTTGTCTTCCTGGAACTGATTGGCAATACCACCAATAAAAATGACAGTGTCGATATAGACATGAGGGTTCAGAAGAGTTAGAGCAAGAACAGTGAGAATTGTTTGCTTGAGTGTTCCTGATCCAGCTTCAGCTGCTTTCAAAGACTCATTCTTCATGAACCTTCTTAGAGCAGTTGATCCATACCAAACAAGGAAGGCAACGCCTACCCATCTGATTACTTCAATAGCTCCAGGCACAAGAGATATAAGTGAACCTAAGCCAAGCACGCCAAGGACAATCAGGGTTGCATCCAAGAAAGCACAGATAAGAACGATTGGTAATACGTGCTTCTTCAGAAGACCTTGTCTAAGGATGAAAGCGTTTTGAGCACCAATGGCAACAATTAGTGATAGCCCGGTGGCCAGACCGGCAAGAACAGTTTGCATTTATCTAACATACCCCTGAGTCAAAACAACAGCGGTTGTTCCTTCACCAAATTTCAAGCCAACGCCATAGACCTTATCTGCTTTAGTTTTTGTCATTGCAGATAGATATGCACTAGCGGCAGTGTTGGGTAGGGAGGAAGGCAGAGTTGATGGAGTTATCCCGCCTAGCTTGGTTCCCTCGCTGATGTGGTTGTATGCAATCACTGCTTCGCCGGTGATAGAGGCACCTGCATAAAGTAGGTCAAGTTGTTCAGTGGCTGTTCCGACCACAACATTCGTTGGTGTCAAACCAATCACTTTAGAAACTCTTACTTCTGAGGTGCCAGCACCTTGGTTATAGGTATTGAACATCACTACTAGTGCTGACCCAACTTTTGCTGCTCTTAGATCTTGATAAACGAGATCAGGTTCTCGATCTTGAATGCTCACTAGAGCCGATGTCCAGCTCTTGCTATCAACGTTGTAGTTTCTAATTGCTATTCCTCCAGAGACATTTGAGGAAGCTGTTGCCAGAGTTAGGTTCTTAGTGTCACGCTGAACCCAATGGGCGTTAATAACAGTGTTGGCATTAATTGATATTGGAGTTGAAGTGCTGGTCCATGCTTCTGCTTTGGGGTCGTAGTAGCTGGTCTTCACAGAGTTAGTCGAACCTGAACTGTATTTAGTAGCACTAACCATAAAGCCGGATGTCAATCCAAGAATTTCGCTACCTCGCAATTGAGGAACTTCACTCAAGGTTTTGAAGTTACCCCACTTACCCACAAAGCTTGATGCTTTGACTCGGTATCTAGGTCCTGTGGATTGGATACTGTCAGCTACTAACACTGCTAGACGACCTTTGTCATCGATAGCTGCTTGAAGTCTCAAGAATCCACAGCTAGGAGTATTTGTAGGTTCCATTTCGCAATCTTCAGGATCTCCAGTTAGAGATAAACCTGGAATTACAACTAAAGGTTTAGACCAGGAACTTCCATCTGCAGAAGTTCTACCCCAAACGGTGTGTGAAGGAACGTTGTAGCGAGTACCTGGGGTTACCCAGACCGCAAAGAGTTTGCCACTTCTATTGATCGCCACGGTATCTTGAACACCTTCACTGCCATCAAGCAAAGCAGCCTTGCCCACACTCAGTGTTCTAATCGTTCCTAGCTTGTTGGTAGCAGAAACAGTGCGAGCTTTTAGGTAATACCCGTCAGTGCTTTCTTCTTGCCAAGTGACAAAGGAAGAACCGTTGGCTAGAGGGAAGACCTTTGGATTCCTGATTGTCCCGTTCATTGTCTTGACCGTGACTTCAAGTTGTGAACTTAGGGGAGAGAGCGTCTCGGAGGAACTTGGTGGAACCGCGATGGTAAGTGAAGCGATAAGTGCAACTGCGATGGTGAGTGACTTTTTCATTTGAGCTCCTATATCTTCAGGCTACTCCTGTCTAATCCTGGGCAAGACTAAACTGACTAAATGAACGAATTTCCGAGAATCTCTCATCGAATTGGCTCTATTGCCGAGTCAGCCACTTTGAAAGTGGACGGCAAAGCCAAGGCTTTGCAGGCAGCTGGTAAGCCAGTTATTTCATACGCTGCCGGAGAGCCAGATTTCCCAACTCCTCAACACATTGTGGAAGCAGCTGTTCTTGCTGCTAGAGATCCGAAGAACCACCGCTACACACCAGCAGTAGGTCTGCCAGAACTTCGTGAAGCAATTGCTCACAAAACAAAGATTGATTCTGGAACTGAAGTAACTGCTGCTCAGGTAGTTGTTACTAATGGTGGTAAGCAGGCTGTTTATCAGGCATTCGCAACACTTCTAGATCCAGGTGATGAAGTTCTCGTGCCAACACCTTTCTGGACCACTTATCCTGAAGCTATTCACTTAGCTGGCGGTGTTCCTGTAGAAATCTTCTCGGGTAGCGACCAGAACTATCTTGTGACTGTTGATCAGTTAGAAAAAGCAAGAACTCCAAGAACCAAGGTTCTGCTATTTGTTTCTCCTTCAAACCCAACCGGCTCTGTTCACTCACGTGAAGAAGTTGAAGCTATTGGTAAGTGGGCTTATGAAAATGGTCTTTGGGTAATTACCGATGAGATCTATCAGAACCTCACATATGACGGGCTAAAGGCTTATTCAATTACCGAAGTAGTGCCTGAGCTAATTGATAGAACCATCATGGTTAATGGTGTTGCCAAGACTTATGCCATGACCGGTTGGCGTTTGGGTTGGATGGCTGGACCACTAGACGCAATGAAAGCTGCAGCTAACCTTCAGTCACACCTTTCTTCTAACGTTTCAAACATCAGCCAGAGAGCAGCTATTGCTGCTCTTACTGGTCCGCAGGATGAAGTTCTTGCAATGCGTGATGCATTTGATAGAAGAAGAACAATTGCAGTAGATGAACTAAACAAGATCCCTGGATGGATTGCTCCAAATCCTCAGGGTGCTTTCTATGTTTACTCAGATGTCACTGGACTACTTGGTAAAGAGTGGGGTGGCAAGAGA
>JBJOQP010000050.1:0-5074 GCA_046049845.1 Actinomycetota bacterium | reverse complement strand
GTGATGAATGCCATCAACGACAAGCTACACGATGGTGCTAACGACTAGTTGAACTCAACAATCAGTTCGACTTCAACAGGTGCATCAAGAGGAAGAACTGCAACACCAATGGTTGATCTTGCGTGAATTCCAATATCGCCAAACACTTGACCTAAGAATTCTGAAGCACCGTTGTTGACAGCTGGGTGTCCTGTGAACTCAGGGTCGCTTGCGATAAAACCGTTGACCTTAACAATTCTTGTAATTCGATCTAGATCACCGATGGCAAACTTCACAGCAGCCAAGCAGTTCAATGCTGAAATCTGAGCTAGCTCTTTAGCTCTTTCAGGTGAGACCTGTGATGGAACTTTTCCAGTTTCGGCTAGCTTGCCATCAACCATAGGTAACTGACCTGCAGTCATGACTAGATTTCCTGTTGCAACAGCAGGAATATATGCTGCTACCGGAGGCACAACCTCAGGAAGAGGGAACCCTAGTTCGATTAGTCTTGCTTCAATTTTTCCAGTCATTTTTATGCCTTAGCTCTCTTCATATATGCAACATATCCGCCTTCGGGGCTGGTAACTACCTGAACGAGTTCCCAACCCTGGGCACCCCAATGGTCCAGTATTTGCTTGGGATTGTGCGGTGGAAGGGGGGTTACGGTGTATTCCCAGATGACCATTTTTATGGTTCCTCTCAAAGATTGAAGGTAACCTTGATTCTATGGCTGACACGGGCAAGAAAAATAAGAAACAGGCAGGTTGGTTAGGACTTTTTGGTCTTAGCACGGTAGCTGGGGTATTGAGCATGGCTTTAGTGCTACCTGCTGTCTGGATTGGTGGAATTGGAGCAAGCGCAACCCTTTCTGTCTTCGAGAGCCTGCCAGATTTCATCAAGCCGGTAAACGCAGCCGATGCATCGAACATCTACGCCATGGAAAATGGCAAGCCTGTTCAGGTGGCGAGGTTCTTCGCCGAGAACCGCATCTCAGTAGATTTCGATGAAATCTCCCCAAATATGATTCGTGCAGCAATCGACACGGAAGACCCTCGCTTCTATGATCACGCCGGAGTCGACTGGCTGTCTTTCACCAGAGCCATTGTCAACAACGTTGCTGGTGTTTCTAGAGCTGGTGGATCCACTATCACCATGCAGTTTGTGAAGAACAACCTTCTTGAAGCTGCTGTTCTTAGCGGCGACCAAGAAGCCATCGATCTTCAGACAAGTAGCGAATATGCTCTGCAGAGAAAGTTCCAAGAAGTACGCCTTGCACTTGCTCTAGAGCAGGATTACAGCAAGGAAGACATTCTTGCTGGTTACCTAAACCTTTCATTCTTTGGAACCAACATCAATGGTGTTGAGGCTGCCTCTGAGTATTACTTCGGAGTGAAAGCCAAAGATCTAAATGTTCCGCAAGCGGCAATGCTTACAGCAATGCTCAAAGGTGCAGAGCTTTACCGTCCTGATGTTGAAGAAAACAAGGAACGTGCTCTAAGTAGAAGAAACCTTGTAATTCAAAACATGGCTGACGCAGGAGATATCACTCAGGCAGAAGCAGATGAATACAAGGCATCAGATATTGAATTGAACATCCAGAAGATTCCAGTGGGTTGTGAAAGCGACCAGACCACTGCATTCTTCTGTGACTACGTAGTTTGGAATATCAGAAACAGTCCAGAGTTTGGACCAACCCAACAAGATAGAGAAACCCTGCTTCGTAAAGGTGGATTAGACATCTACACCACAATGGACTTGAAGCTTCAAAGAGTTGCCGATAAAGCAACTAAGACTTGGGTTCCGCCAAAGGATGAATCAAAGATTGGTGCATCTAGCGTTTCCGTACAGGTGGGAACCGGAAGAATTCTGGCTCTAACTCAAAACAGAATCTTCGACCAAACAGACTCAGGGCTTCCAGGTCACACTTCGGTTAACTACTCTGCAGATAAGAACTACGGTGGCTCTTCTGGTTTCCAGAGCGGTTCCACATACAAGATCTTCACCCTTGCAGAATGGCTATCTAAGGGCTTTAAGTTGAATGACCACGTTGATGGCCGAGTTAAGGAGTGGAACGCATCAGAGTTCAGCTCTCGCTGTGGATCTCTTGTAGGCACCTGGGCTCCAGGCAACGACTCTCAAGCACCTGAGGATCTAACTGCAATGCAGGCAACCTACATGTCTGTGAACACAGGCTTCGCTGCTATGGCTAGCCAGCTAGACCTGTGTGACATTAGAGACACAGCCATGCGTTTCGGTGTTCACAGAGCAGATGGAACTGAACTAGTTTCCTACCCAGCTTCGATTCTTGGTATCAACGAAATTGCTCCACTGTCTATGGCCGCTGCAGTTGCTGCTGTAGCTAACAAGGGAACTTACTGCTCCCCTATTGCTATTGATCGAGTAGTTTCTAGAGAAACTGGCGCTGAACTTCCAGTTCCAAAATCCATTTGTTCACAAGCTGTAACTCCAGAAGTTGCTGCTGGTATGACTAAAGCGATGCAGGCTGTTATTAGCGGTGGAACAGGTGGTGCTTCAGCCACAGGTGATGGAACTCCACTTGCCGGTAAGACAGGAACTACTGACTCTGGTGTCCACACCTGGATGACTGGATTCTCATCTGCTGTTGGAACTGCAGTTTGGGTTGGAAACGTTTCTGGTAATACCTCGCTTAGAAAAATTACCTTGAACAATAAAGCCGGTGGAACTGTTCGTCACGAAATTTGGCGAACCATTATGAAAACCGCCAATAAGAAATATCCTGGCAAGAAGTTTGATGCTCCGCCTCAGGACATGGTCGATGCAACCATGATCCAAGTTCCTAGTGTCTCTGGACAAGTTCCAGATGTTGCAGCTCAGAACATTATTGCGGCTGACCTAAACGCCAAGATTATTGTCAACCCAGTTGGTTCAACTCAACCAGCAGGAACTATCGCCTACATCAAACCTAAAGCCGGCAGTGTTATTCCAAGAGGCACCATGGTGAGGATCTACATCTCAAAGGGCGGACAAACATTCATGCCTAAGGTTCGAGGTATGACAGTAGCCGAAGCAACAGCAAAGATTAACGCAGCTGGTTTCCCTACCGTGAGCGTTCCGCAGCCTTCTCAAAGTCAGTTATTCGTCCATGACCCTGAAGTCCCTGAAGGCAAGGTTGTTGGAACACTACCCGCAGCTGGAAAGTCAGTTCCATCTTCTAATGCAATCCTGCTAATCATCAGCAAGGGTCCTTAGTGGAGGTTCTGCTTTACCTAGCAATTGCTGCACTTGCTGTAATTGTCTGGGCTACTTGCATTGAACGATTCTGGTTTGCTATCAAGAGAAGCGAACTACAAGTATTGCCTCAAGGCTCTCAAGACATAGTTGTTCTGCACATCAGCGATATACACATGGCTCCATGGCAGAAATACAAGCAGCGCTGGATAAGAACTCTGCACTCTAAAGTAAACCCAGATCTAGTAGTCAACACTGGAGATAACTTAGGTCATGCAAGGGGTATCGAACCTGTTCTAGAGGCTCTTAATCGATTGACTGGAACTCCTGGAGTATTCGTTAATGGGTCAAACGATCTCTACGCCCCAGCTAAGAGAAATCCCCTAGAGTACCTACTCAAGCCATCAGAGCGCCATCGTGAAGAAGATGAAAATCTCAAACTAGATACTGACTGCCTAAACGCTGGCTTCAATTCTTTTGGCTGGCTAAATCTGAACAACACAGCTAAGTCCATAACAGTAAATGGAACAAGAATTGCATTCTTCGGCACAGACGATCCGCATGAACTTCGAGATGATGCGGCTAAGGCTAAATCAGATCTTGCAAAACTATCTAAACCAGAATTGCTTATTGGAATCACCCATGCCCCTTACCTTCGTGTATTAGAAAGTCTTAGCGAAGCAGATTTGGTTTTCGCCGGTCACACCCACGGTGGTCAGGTCTGCTGGCCATTCTGGGGAAGAGCTTTGGTTACTAATTGTGATTTACCAACTAAGTACGCAAGAGGTTTGAATCAAGTTCCCCTAAAGGCAAAGAAGCTTTGGGTTAATGTTTGTGCTGGTTTAGGGCATTCAATCTATGCACCGGTGAGATTGGCTTGTAGGCCAGAAGTTCGAGTTGTAACTCTAAAGGCTAAGAACTAGTTCTTAAACCCAAAGATGTCCGCACCAAGCACAAGATACTGATCCTTGGTGTTGTCACAGCGAGCAATAGTCTCTGCTGCATAACAAGTGATATCGCCAACTACAATCTTGCTTCCCGATGGCAAACTGTATGCCTCTTCTGGGTCAGAGAACAAACCGCTGGAACAGAACCAATCCGCTGGCAATCCTTCAGATGGTTGGATTGCCCAAAGTCTCGCCTGGTAGCCCCAAGCACCTTCACAAGAAGCAGGAGCTTCTGGAATTTCGTAGGTAACGTCAACATCTCTGTGTTCACAGAGAGCAAAGCCAGGATTTACGTTGATGGTGCACCAAACAGTTCCTCCACCGACTCGGAAGATGTAGCCGCCGTAGCCATCGCTATAGTCAGCTTCGTCAACAACAGGAGTTTCAATGGATGGCTTTTCTGGTAGCTTCACTTTTGCTTCTGGGGCAGGTGAAGAACATGAAGCTAAAGCCAATGCTGTGATAGCAGCTAAAAATAAAACCCCGAACTTGCGCATGTATTCAGGTTAGCCGAGCAAATTAGAATTCGCTAGCAACCAGCTCAGCAATTTCATATGTGTTTAGAGCAGCACCTTTACGAAGGTTGTCTCCCACCACAAACATCTCAATAGAGTTTGTGAAGTCAAGTGACTGTCTAACTCTTCCAACATAGGTTGGGTCTTGACCTGCAACCATGCTTGGTGTTGGCCATTGACCATTAGCTGGATCATCAACAAGCCTGATGGTTGGCTCTTCTTCTAGAGTCTTGTGAACCTCAGCAACAGTTAGTGGGTTAGCAAAGGTTGCATGCACAGTTAGCGAGTGGCTAACAAGAACAGGAACTCGAACACAGGTAGCGGCCACCTTCAGTCCAGGAATGCCAAGAATCTTGCGGCTTTCGTCTCTAACCTTCATCTCTTCGCTTGAGAATCCACCGGCTTTTAGAGAACCAGCAAAAG
>JBJOQP010000049.1:0-5131 GCA_046049845.1 Actinomycetota bacterium | reverse complement strand
AGGCGGCCAGAGCGTTCTTTAGCCTGTGTTCGCGGGCTAGAAGGGATACAAGCTCTAGTTCAGCAGTTGCCAGGTCAATAGTGGCTGGAACGCATCTAACTCTCGGAGATTCTGGGCTAACCTGCACAACCTCAGCTAAATCCATGTTCTGAGTGATTACTTCGTAGATTGACTTGACGCCAATTCGGTGCTCAATTCCAAGGGCTGTGGAGGCATTTCCTTGAGGATCTAGGTCGATTACTAGAACTTCCATGCCTCTGTCTGCCAAGGCTACAGCTAGGTTTACAGCAGTAGTTGTCTTACCAACTCCACCTTTTTGGTTTGAAACTGTGATTACTCGAGTGGAAGCAGGGTGGGGGATAACCGCATTTCTGACATAAGCCATGCGTCTAGTGTTTTCGCTGATCTCCTGGGCTAGCGGAGCGTCTTTGAAGCCTCCTGCTAATCCGAATTCATCGGGATGTTTCACGTGAAACCTGCTTCTCAATAGTGTTTACTTCTTCAGTGGTTGCCTGCCAACCAACAGCGCTAGGGCTGATTTCGGTTCTGCCATTAGGGTATCCGAGGCCTCGGACAACTTCCCTTTTAGCCACAGAAGAGCTCTCTGCCAAAGAAAGAGAAGCGTCGTTCACGTTGTGATCTTGACTCAAAACATCTCCCTATCTAAGTTCCTAGAGTAGCCTAACCCGAACAACTGTAGTTGGGTCAATCAGAAGATTTTCCCCAACTGTGATGATCTCGAATGAGTCTAATTTGAGTTTCTTCGCCAAGGACTTAGAGTCCTCAATTTCCTCTTGGGCTTTAGAACCCTTCATGGCGAGAACCTGGCCACCAGCAACAGTTAGAGGTGCCAGCATTCGAAGCAACTTCGGCAGAGCTGAAACAGCTCTGGCTGTAGTCACGTCATAGTTCCTTAGGGGAGCTTCTTCAGCTCTACCCCTCAATACCTTGACGTTTTCAAGTCCCAGGGTTGGCACAACAACTTCTGAGAGCCAGTTGGCTCTTCTTTCCATGGGTTCAATCAACACGAACTTGGTGTGCGGCTTCATGATTGCCATTGGAATGCCTGGGAAACCTGCTCCTGAGCCAACATCGGCGACAGTTTGCCCATCGTCAACCAAGTCCGCTACAACTGCGGAGTTCAGAATGTGTCTAGACCAGAGCTTCGGTAGCTCCCTAGGTCCGATGAGGCCAAGGAGATCGCCATCTCGAACTAGTAGGTCAAAGTACTGTCTAGCCTGAGCTATGTGAGAACCGAAGACCTCTTGGGCCTCCTTAGGTTCCACCTCTGGGGTGTAATCGATGTTTTCATCGAGATTACTCATAGACATCCAATCTGTAAGACTAAACAAAAAGCCAGGACGTTAGCCCTGGCTGAATGTTTCACGTGAAACTACTCGGCAGGTTTTGCCACAATGTGGCGTTCTTTGCCTTCGCCTTCAGACTGGGAAATTAGTCCAGCTTCGGCGATCAAATCGTGAGAGATCTTGCGATCGTAAGAACTCATCGGCTTTAGGGCTACAGGAGCGTTAGTGTCCTTCACCTTGTCAATTGCCTTGTTGACCAGTCTGGTCAATGCGTCTAGGCGAACCTGTCTAGAGCCTGCAATGTCAATGATTAGGCGGCTAAATGACTGGGTTTTGGTCTGAACAGCAATACGAGTTAGCTCCTGAAGTGCCTCAACAGTGTCTGGGTGAGAGACAAGTCTTAGGTTGCTTTCCTCGTCAGCAGTGACTTCTAGGTAGGCTCTGCCCTGTCTGACATCAATGTTGATATCGCCATCAAGGTCAAAGATGTCTAGAAGCTCTTCTAGATAGTCGGCAGCTACTTCGCCTTCTTCTTCTAGATCCTTGATTGAGGTCTTAGCCTCAGTTGCTTCAGATACTTCTTCTTGGATCTCTGTTACTTCATTCTGGTCTGACATTTTTCCTACTTCTTGCCGTTCGGCTTCTTCTTGGCTCTGGCCTTAGAAACAGGCTGAACTCGCTGGACTGGAGGTGCGACTTCAGGTTCTGCCGCAGGGGTTTCGCTAGTAAGTTTGCCCTTCTTGAGCAACTTCGCTTGACGTTCGTTGTGTGCAATCGAGCCAGGTGTTGGCATGCGCTTAATTACGTAATACTGCTGTCCCATGGTCCAGAAGTTGGAAACTAGCCAGTAAATCAATACACCTAGAGGGAATGAGATACCTGAAATCAAGAAGATTACAGGGAACGCGTACAGCATGATCTTCTGGGTCTGAGCGAACTGTGAGTTCTGAACATCTGGGTTCTGGTTCTTAGCCATGATTTGCTTCTGGGTGATGAACTGTGAACCAGTCATTAGAACAATCATCACTGCAGCAATGATCATCACTGAAGTGCTGGTTGCGGTTAGGAAAGTTTCTGAAAGGCTGGCTCCTAGGAACTTAGAGCGAGCAAAAGACTCTGAAAGCTCTCTAGTTAGAAGGCCTACACCAGGCTTCTTGCTCTGTGCTTCTTGAAGAGTTGTAAATAGTGAGAAGAACACTGGCATCTGGGCTAGTAGTGGGAGACATGAAGCAAACGGGCTAGATCCGTGCTTCTTGTATAGAGCCATTTGCTCTTTAGCCATGCGCTCACGGGAGTCTCTGTCAGTCTTACCTTTGTACTTCTTCTGAAGCTTCTGTAGGTCTGGCTGCAGAACATACATTGATCTCTGAGACTTGATCTGCTTCACAAACAAAGGAATAAGTGCGGCTCTAACAACTAGAACCAATCCCACAATGGATGCAACCCAAGATACGCCTGAGTCTGCTGGCAAACCAAATGTTGTCAGCACGCTGTGGAAGGTCACCAAGATGGCTTCAATAACCCACTTGAATGGCCAGAGTATGGCTGCAAATATGTCCATTTACTTATCCTTTTCTTATGAAACTGTTTCTAGCTTGGCAAACACAAACCCGTGCTTGCTTAGAGCAAACCACTTTGGACCTGGTTTAACTTCATCAACGCCACCCTTTGTAAATGGGTTGCATCTTAGAATTCTCCAGGTTGTAAGTAGAGATCCTTTTACTAATCCGTGCTGCTGTATAGAGCCTAAACCGTATGCAGAGCATGACGGGTAGAAACGGCAAACATCTCCGTATAGAGGAGAAATGAACTTTCTCCATACAACGATGAAAGCAATAAAGGCATTTCTTGGCAATAGCCAGATGTTTACCAATAGAGACTTCATTTGTTTACCTTATTAACGAATCCTGTTTGTTGGTTGGCTTAGAAGCTTGAGCTGTGCACTGACCAAGTTCGGTCTCTAAGTCCTGCCAAGAAAGTGTTTTTATTGAGGGAAGAACTCTAACAACTAGAGTTTGTCCAGCCTGGTAGCTGCTGATACTGTTTCGGACTGCTGATCTGAGTCTTCTTTTGGTGAGGTTTCGCTCAACAGCTGAGCCGACTGCTTTAGATACAACAAAGCCAAAGCGTGCAGAGTTTGAGTTCGAATCTGTTTTTAGATAAATAACCATATTGTCGCCAACAATCTTGCGACCAGATCTCATGGTTGTTCGAAAATCCTCGGCCTTCACCAGCCGGTTCTCTCGAGCCAGCAAAAGAAACTACGCAGACAGTTCGGTGCGGCCCTTGCGGCGACGGGCAGCAAGGATAGCTCGGCCAGCGCGTGTCTTCATGCGTAGACGGAAGCCGTGGGTCTTAGCTCTGCGGCGAGTGTTAGGTTGGAAAGTACGCTTGCTCATTAGGTGTTACTCCAAAACTTTTTGTGGGTCCATGTCAATAAAGTGAATTGAATATAGTGCTCAACGAACCCAATGCTGAGCAACCTCTTAAACTTACGGCAATACATAGCCAATGGTCAAGTTATATTTCAATTATTTATTCGGATATTTGAATAACTTTCAGCGATCAAATTGAGCTCATTTCATAACATTTTGGAAATAAGTCGAAAAAATATCGCCTCTCGATTTGCAATTTCAATCACTTAGGCAGTTGAATACTAAGAGATAGTTTTCCACAGTCTGTAAAACCACCAAAAACCAACTTATGCACAGGTTTTCCACAGGTGTTAATATCTGTGGAGTGAGGTGTGGAAAACTAGATAAAGACCAGTAAAACATTGACCTTTGAGAGAAAACCATGCCAGAGATAAGCGGAATTACCACTGAACAGTGGCAAGACGTTATCTCTAAGCTCAGGGATGACGAGCGCATAACTAAGCAGTTGCTTGGGTTCGTTAATTTGATTTCAGTTCAAGGTGTTTTAGGTGAAACCCTCTATTTACAGGTCGCAAATGAGATGACCAGGGGAATTATTGAGCAAAGAATCAAGCAGCCTCTGCTTGAAACTCTCTCAACAGTCGGTTTGGAAGATCCTCCGACGAACATTGGAATTGTTGTAAACCCTGAACTAACCCTTGCATTCAGTGCTACTCAGCAGGCTGATCTGGAAATTGAGGAAGAGCAGGAAGTAATTCCTGTCTATTCATCAACCGAGAGCTCCCAACCTACAGACGGTTCCTCAAGACTTAACCCTCGCTACACCTTTGACAGTTTCGTTCAGGGAAGTTCAAACAGGTTTGCTCATGCTGCTGCTTTTGCCGTTGCAGAAGTTCCGGCAAACGCCTATAACCCTTTATTTATCTATGGAAACTCAGGTCTCGGTAAAACCCACCTTCTTCACGCCATTGGTAACTATGTTCAGCAGTACTGGCCAGGCAAGAAGGTCCGTTATGTCTCGAGCGAAGTTTTCACCAATGACTTCATTAACGCGATCCAGACCAACACAAGCTTTAACTTCCAGTCAAAGTACCGTCAGGTAGATGTTCTACTAATTGACGACATCCAATTCCTCCAGGGTAAGAAAGAGACTCAAGAGTCCTTCTTCGCTACCTTCAACGCCTTGCATGAGCAAGGTAAACAGGTGGTTATTACAAGCGATGTTTCACCGAAACTCCTGAACAGCTTTGACGAGCGTATGCGTAGCCGCTTTGAATGGGGTCTAATGACTGACATTCAGGCGCCAGAACTTGAGACAAGAATCGCGATTCTCCGCAAGAAGGCTGAAAACGACAAGATTCGCGTCAGTGACGAGATCTTGGACTACATGGCAGCTCGTATCTCTTCTAACATTCGAGAACTAGAAGGTGCTCTAATTCGAGTGACTGC
>JBJOQP010000048.1:0-5429 GCA_046049845.1 Actinomycetota bacterium | reverse complement strand
GGGGACTCTAAGCCCTTGACTGGCCTGTTCCACGCACCAGCCACTTAGTGCTGGTTAGTTCTGCTAGACCCATAGGGCCTCTTGCGTGAAGTTTCTGGGTTGATACGCCCACTTCCGCTCCAAAGCCAAACTCCCCGCCATCGGTGAACCTGGTAGAGGCGTTTACCATCACAACAGCAGAGTCAACACGGGCTAGGAACTCCTCAGCATTGTGAGCATCCTCAGTGATGATGCTCTCGGTGTGTGAGGTTGAATACGTAGCAATGTGCTCTAGAGCTTCTTCGAGGCTATCTACTACCTTGACCGATAGATCAAGGGAATAGTATTCGGTAGACCAGTCGGCTTCAACGGCCTCTACAGCACTAGGGAATACTTTTCTGACTCTGTCATCACCGTGAATGACTACCCCGTTGGATGCTAGCTTCTCCAACACAGGAACAAGTACCCTATCAACTGCATCTTTGTGAACTAGAAGTGTTTCTAGGGCATTACAAACTGAAGGTCTTTGAACCTTTGAATTGATAACGATATCCAGCGCGTAATCCAGTCTTGCTGTTGCATCTAGGAAGATGTGGACGACGCCATCTCCTGTTTGAATAACTGGAACTCTAGATGTTTCAACAACTGTCTTGATAAGACCTGCTGATCCTCTTGGAATTAGAACGTCAATGAGTCCTGTTGCTTTCATCATTACTTCAGCACCTTCACGACCGTACTCATCAACGCTCTGAATAGCATCTGGGTTGTGGTTGTTAGAAGTGAAAGCTTCTCTAAGGATAGAAACTAGAACTCTGTTGGTGTTCTCAGCCATTGAGCCACCGCGTAGAACAATTGCGTTTCCAGTCTTAATAGCCATACCTGCAATGTCGATAGTTACGTTTGGTCTGGCTTCATAAATGGCACCAATGAGACCAAATGGAACTCTTACTTCCTTGATGCTTAGACCATTTGGTCTAGTGATGTCTCTAACTAGTTCACCGATTGGATCATTTATTTCAATTAGCTCCGCTAGTGCAAACTTCAGTGAGTCGATTCTCTCAATGCTTAGGGCCAGACGGTCTTGGAGACCCTGTGAGACTCCAGACTCTTTAGCAAGCTTTAGGTCTAAGTGGTTAGCGACAAGAATCTCTTCAGATCTAGATGTCAACAGCACAGAGACGCTCTTTAGGATTTCATTCTTCTGGGCAGTTGTTAGAAGACCTAGAGCAGAAGAAGCTGCCTTAGCTTTCTTGATTAGATCCAGTGCACTCATTTTGTTTCCTTTGCTTGGAACCAGGTGCCAACTCGTTCACCAGAGAGAACGCCTGCGGCATTGTCAATTGAAGTTAGCAGAACAGTAACGCCATGACCTCTTGCATACTTAGCTGCCTCAAGTTTAGTTTCAGCCCCACCAGTTCCAACGGTAGAAGCGCTTCCACCAATCTTGATGGTTGAAAGATCATCCTCTGGTTCTACCCATTCGATCTTTTGTGAACCTGGCTCTGTTGGTGGTCTGTCATAGAGAGCATCAACGTCACTCAAAAGAATCAAGGCATCAGCCTTCACCAGAACAGCAACAAGAGAAGCCAGCTT
Organism: Actinomycetota bacterium; assembly: GCA_046049845.1. Classification (GTDB taxonomy): domain Bacteria; phylum Actinomycetota; class Actinomycetes; order Actinomycetales; family Microbacteriaceae; genus Rhodoluna. The sequence goes on along the minus strand of JBJOQP010000048.1, from coordinate 3,857 downwards.
GTCGTTGTCACCAAAAGCAATTTCTTGTGTGGCAACAGTGTCGTTCTCATTGACGATTGGAACAACCTTTAGTTCAAGTAATCTATCGATTGCCTTGCTAGCGTTTTCACTTGTTTCGGCCTGTTCAAAGTCCCCTGCAGTTAGAAGAACTTGACCTGCAAGAAGATTGAATCTTTCCAAGCTGGTTTCATACTTACCCATGAGCTTGCTCTGCCCCACAGAAGCTAAAGCCTGCTTGGTTGCAAGATCACTTGGCTTTTCTGTGAGGTTAAGAAGCGGCAATCCGGTTGCGATAGCGCCAGATGTAACAAGAACAATTTCTTGACCACTCTTTGTTAAATTAGCTATCGCTTCAACCAAAAGGTCAAGGTTCTTTTCATTGGCACCAGTAATTGAAGATGAGCCAACCTTGACTACTATTCTCTTCGCCTTAGGGATGTCTCTGTGATCTGAGAGCTTCACTTTTGCTCCTCAACACCTGCTTGTTCAGGTTCTTCTGTAGCTAGGTCAGGATCTTGTTCTGATCCGATTTCATAAGAAATGATTGGGTTGCCTTCTTTAGCCATCTCTTCACGCATGGCAGCTCTAGCATCCATCATCTCTTGGTATTCACGACGTCTATCGATGTTAGTTCTACGCTCACGTAGATCAAGTCTTGGGTCAGTTCCACGAGGAGCAGCAATAAGCTCACCAGCAGAGGCAATGGTTGGCTCCCAATCGAAGATAACTCCGTCTTTACCAGCACCAATAACAACAGTTGAACCAGCAACAGCACCGACTTTTAGAAGTTCATCTTCAAGACCTAGCTTGGCTAGACGGTCACCAAGGTAACCAACTGCTTCCTCATTACCAAACATGGTTTGAGCAACCCAACGCTCAGGCTTGGCTCCAATAACTCTGAAGATCTCACCATCTCCGTAGTGTTCCTTCTTCACGGTGAACTTGTTGTCTTCACGCTTGTGGTTCATTAGCTGAATACGAGGTCTTGCAGGAATCTTAGCCTTCGCATCTCTGTGGTTCTTGACTAGCTCCGCTAGAGCAAAGTTAAGTTCTCTAAGACCTTCGTGAGTGGCAGCTGAGATTAGGAATACTTTGTAACCACGAGCCTCAAGATCAGGCTTCACAAACTCAGCAAGTTCACGTCCATCAGGAACGTCAATCTTGTTGAGAGCAATCAGTTGAGGTCTCTGAGTTAGAGGCAGTTCACCCTCAGGAACTTCATACTTCTCAAGTTCTCTAAGAATTAGATCTAGATCGCTAATCGGATCTCTTTTTGATTCAAGAGTTGCACAGTCCAAAACGTGTAGCAAAGCTGCACAGCGTTCAACGTGTCTTAGGAACTGAAGCCCTAAACCTTTACCTTCGCTGGCACCTTCGATTAGCCCTGGTACGTCTGCAACAGTGAATCTAGTCTCCCCTGCTTGAACTACACCTAGGTTTGGGTGCAGGGTTGTGAAAGGGTAATCGGCAATCTTTGGCTTAGCCGAAGAGATTGATGCAATCAAAGAAGACTTACCAGCTGATGGGTATCCGACTAGGGCAACATCAGCAACTGACTTAAGTTCAAGAATTACATCTCCACGCCAACCAGGAACTCCTAGCAGAGCAAAACCTGGAGCACGACGTTTAGAGGATGAAAGTGCAGCGTTACCTAAACCACCCTGACCACCTTCAGCAACAACAAGTTCCATGCCAGGTTCATCAAGGTCGGTAATGATCTTGCCATCAGCTGATCTAACTACTGTTCCAACTGGAACGTTTAGAACAACGTCTTTACCGGTTGCTCCATTACGGAAATCTCCAGCACCATCGCCACCATCTCCACCAGAACGGTGAGGACTGAAGTGATACTCCAAAAGTGTTGTTGTGTTTGGGTCAGCAATAAGGGAAATAGTTCCACCGTTACCGCCGTCTGCTCCATCAGGACCAGCTAGTGGCTTGAACTTTTCTCTCTTAACAGAGATACAGCCGTCGCCACCATCTCCAGCGCGCAGGTGAAGAGTAACTTGATCTACGAATGTCACCATGAGTTACTCCTTTCCTTTAAGTACCCTATAAAAACACAGAAGGCGAGCACAATGGCTCGCCTGCTGATTTGAAAACTGGTTTGTTCTAAAAGAACCTAAGCCGCAACAACGATGTTGACTACGCGACGTCCGCCCTTTTGACCGAACTCAACTGCACCTGCAGAAAGAGCAAACAGGGTGTCGTCTTTACCGCGGCCTACGTTACGACCTGGGTGGAAGTGAGTTCCACGCTGACGAACAATGATTTCTCCTGCGTTTACTTCCTGACCTGAGTAGCGCTTGACTCCTAGACGCTGAGCGTTTGAGTCGCGGCCGTTACGGGTTGAGGAAACACCTTTTTTGGATGCCATTTTTTAGATCCTTTACTTACTTGATCTCAGTAACCTGAACACGAGTCAGGTCAGCACGGAAACCCATGCGCTTTTTGTAACCGGTCTTGTTCTTGTACTTCTGGATAACAATCTTTGGACCACGTAGGTTACCCAAAACTGTTGCAGTCACCTTCACCTTGGCTAAAGCCTCAGCTTCGTGAGTTACCTTATCGCCATCAACTAGCAGAAGAGCCTCCATGTTAATGGTGCCACCTGCCTGAGCCTTCAGACGATCTAGCGTGACGATGGTGCCTACTGACACCTTTTCTTGGCGGCCACCCGCGCGGACTACTGCGTAAACCACAGATATACCCTTTGTTCGAAAAAACTTGAATTTGGAAGTGTTGCCGAGTTATCTGGGCAACAAGGTTCAATCTTAGCGGTCAGAAACCGCAATGGCAAACCTCTTGCCCTCTTTTTATTGCCTAATTTTCCTGCCCAGGGGTTATTTCTCCCCCACTTGATACCCGTCTGGACTTACGTTTAGCCGGAACATCAGGTGAAGCAGGAAGAGCATCTAGGACAGTTTCTAGGGTTTTAGGGGCTGTTTCAGCACTTGCCATGCTGGAAGCAGCGATCTTGGACATCAAGTTCTTAGCTTCTTCAGCCTTCTCAGGGGTAACTACCTTGGCTGGCTCAATTCTTGGCTTGTTGTGCTCAGAATCGGCTTTAGGGGCGTTATTTTGCTTGTTTTTACCCTTGTTCTTGCCCTTGTTGTTATCGCGGTTGTTGTTTTCACGATTGTTTTGACGCTGTGGACGGTCATCATCCTCAATGTGCTTGTTCTTTAGAACAGGCTCATGGTGAACGATTAGACCTCTACCAGCACAGGTTTCACAAGGCTCAGTAAAGGCCTCTAGAAGCCCGATACCAATCTTCTTACGGGTCATTTGGACTAGTCCTAGAGATGTGACTTCAGCCACCTGGTGCTTAGTTCTATCTCTAGATAGGCATTCCATGACTCTTCGAAGAACTAGGTCTCGGTTTGATTCAAGAACCATATCAATGAAGTCAACAACGATGATTCCACCGATGTCGCGAAGACGTAGCTGGCGAACAATCTCTTCAGCAGCTTCCAAGTTGTTCTTGGTTACAGTCTCTTCAAGGTTTCCACCGGAACCGATGAACTTACCGGTGTTCACATCAACCACGGTCATAGCTTCAGTTCTATCGATAACCAAAGAACCACCAGAAGGCAGGTAAACCTTGCGATCTAGAGCCTTAATAATCTGCTCATTGATTCTGAAGTGATCAAAAGCATCGCCTTCACCTGAGAATCTTTCAACACGCTCTAGTAGGTCAGGAGCAACATCCTTTAGATATCCTTCGATGGTTGCAAATGGTGCATCGCCATCAATGATCATCTTCTGGAAGTCTTCGTTGAAGACGTCTCTAACAATCTTGATTAGTAGATCAGGTTCTGAAGACAGAAGGCTTGGTGGGTTAGAGATCTCAGCAT
>JBJOQP010000047.1:0-5450 GCA_046049845.1 Actinomycetota bacterium | reverse complement strand
GGATTCTTGGGCAAACACTGCTTTTGCCTTGATTTCATTACAGGCGTCGACAAGTGCAGATGCGAATGCTTCGGTCGTTTTTGAGTCCGAAATGTGTAAGAGGTTGCCTATGTCAGTGCTCACTGACCTTAGAGATTCAAAAAGACTGTGCTGTCTTATGCCTTCTAAGGACTCAAAATCTGTTGAATCAAACTTGTAAACAGCAGCAACTTGTCCAGTATCGCCTTCTTCCCAGGCAAACGCAGCGTTTAGTGCTTCATTGTCTTGAAGCCTTAGATCTCTTCTGAACCAGAAGACTGCTGTCACTTCTTAGCCTTTGACGGGAGATTTAGTAACGCTTGGTAGGTGCTCATGCTTGCTAGTACGGAGGCTCCAAGCATGTGAACCGCAACCAAGATCTCTGGAAGGCCTGTCCATGTCTGCACAAGTCCGACTAGAGCCTGGGCGGCAATCAAGCCAGTGAATGCAATTGAATACTTAGCTGATGCCAGACCGGTAAGTCTGTATCTGAGAGCAACATGCAATAGGGCCAAGAAGAGCAGGAAATAGGCAGGGTAGGAGTGGTAATGAGACCAGAGCAGCGAATCTAGGCCGTTTCTAGGGGTATCGGCATCTCCTGCATGTGGTCCTGAGCCTGTAAGGATCACACCAATGACGATGACTAAAGCTGCAGTTGGGATTATTAGCCTAGAAACAATAGAGATTGAACTCTTTGGTTCCAGTTTTTGTCTTCCTCGTGCGTACCAAACCAAGAAGGTTGCTATAGCGATAAGAACCATGGACACAAGGAAGTGAGCTCCGACGATCCATGAGTTCAGACCAGTTAGAACAGTGATTCCACCAAGAATTGCCTGGGCGATAATGCCTAAACCTAGACACAGAGAGGTCCAGAAGAGACCTTGACGATGTCCCTTCTTCAGTCTCATCACTGTGATGAATGTTGCAAGTGAAATGAACAGAAGCAGGAATGTCAGGAGTCTGTTTCCGAACTCAATGACGCCGTGAATGCCTTGTTCGGGGACGTTAACTAGTGAGCCTGGTTCACACTCAGGCCAAGTTGGGCAACCAAGACCAGATCCAGTAAGACGAACTGCTCCACCAGTAACAACAATAAGAATCTGGCTAACTAATGAAAGCCAGGCGTAAAGTCGAATTCGCTGTGGACCAAACAATCTATCGATCAAGACATGCTCTTTCTTATCGGTGCAAGGGTTACGCTTTAGGTAACGTTTAGATAAACTTAGAATAGTCCCGAAACAAGATAAGCGTCTGAGAAGTCAGGCCTTTTTCAGCATCAGAGTCATTTTGTTTACAAACTAGATTTCCCTTAGAAAGAGGTTGCAATGCCAGAGTCCGCCATTGAACGTCCAGAGCTAGATAGTCTCGGGGTCTACGAATTTGGTTGGTCTGACACTGACGCTGCTGGTCAAAGTGCCAAGCGAGGCATCAACACCGAGGTAGTCACAAACATCTCAAACCTTAAATCAGAGCCTCAGTGGATGCTAGATCTAAGACTTAAGGGATTCTCTTACTTCCAGAAGAAGCCAATGCCTACTTGGGGTTCAGACCTAAGTGGAATTGATTTCGACAACATCAAGTACTTCGTTCGTTCAACCGAGAAGCAAGCTGGTTCTTGGGAAGAGCTTCCTGAAGAAATCAAGAACACCTACGAGAAGCTTGGTATTCCTGAGGCTGAACGTCAGAGACTAGTAGCCGGTGTTGCCGCTCAGTACGAATCTGAGGTTGTTTACCACCAGATCAATGAAGAGTTGGAACGCCAAGGCGTTATCTTCATGGACACAGACACAGCTTTGAAGGAACACCCTGAGATTTTCCAGGAGTACTTCGGTACAGTCATCCCAGCTGGAGACAACAAGTTTGCTGCGCTAAACACAGCTGTCTGGTCAGGCGGTTCATTCGTATACGTTCCTAAGGGCGTTCACGTAGAGATTCCTCTTCAGGCTTACTTCCGCATCAACACTGAGAACATGGGTCAGTTCGAAAGAACCCTAATCATCGCTGATGAAGGTTCCTACGTTCACTACATCGAGGGATGTACTGCACCGATCTATAAGAGCGACTCATTGCACTCAGCAGTAGTTGAAATCATTGTGAAGAAGAACGCTCGCGTTAGATACACAACAATTCAGAACTGGTCAAACAACGTCTACAACCTTGTAACCAAGAGAGCTGTTGCTCACGAAGGTGCAACCATGGAATGGATTGATGGAAACATCGGGTCAAAAGTCACTATGAAGTATCCAGCAGTTATTCTCGCAGGTGAACATGCCAGGGGAGAGACACTCTCTGTTGCATTCGCTGGTGAAGGTCAGCATCAAGATGCTGGAGCAAAGATGATTCACCTTGCTCCTTACACATCATCTTCAATCGTTTCAAAGTCGATTGCACGTGCTGGAGGTAGAACTTCTTACCGTGGAGAGATTCGAGTGAACCCTGGAGCTCACCATTCAGCGAACACCGTTCGCTGTGATGCTCTCTTGATTGACACAATCTCAAGAAGCGACACTTACCCTGCTGTTGATGTTCGTGAAGACGATGTATCAATGGGTCACGAGGCAACTGTGTCCAGAGTTAGCGACGAGCAGCTGTTCTACCTGCAATCACGAGGATTAGCTGAAGACGAAGCCATGGCAATGATTGTTCGTGGATTCATCGAGCCTATTTCTAAGGAACTTCCGATGGAATACGCCTTGGAACTAAACAAGTTGATTGAAATGCAAATGGAAGGCGCTGTCGGTTAATGTCTGATTCACAAACAACCGCTCAGCACGGACTTGCTGAGCACACTCACGGATCTTTTGTTCCACTTCAAATCAGAAGTGATAGACCACGATCTAAGTCAGTATCTGATTTTGATGATGTATCTCCACTTCAAGACCTTTGGCGTTATCTGCAGCCAGACCAACTAAAGGGTTTAGATGCAGATGTACTTGGCGAGTATGAATCTGACGTTGTTTTCACTTCGAGTGAAGATGTAAAGATTTCTTGGATTGAAAGCACTGACGCAAGAGTTGGCTCAATCGGAATTCCCGAGGACAGAGTCGCCGCGGCTGCTTACACAAACGCAAGCAAAACTCTTCTAGTCGAAATTGAAGCAAACGCAGAAGCTTCTGACCCTGTTGTAGTTCAAATCAACGGCTCTGGTGTAACCCCAGCAGCTCTTCACATCTTGGTAGTAGCAAAGAAGTTCAGTAATGCATCGTTGGTATTCGAGCACAACGGACTCGGTGTTCTGGCTGAGATCATTGAAGTAGACGTTCACGACGAGGCAAAGCTGAATCTCGTATCAGTTCAAAACTGGGACAAAGGTTCTGCTCACGTATCTGCTCACTTCTCAAAGCTTGCAAGAAACTCTTACCTAAAGCATTCAGTTGCCTCTTTTGGTGGGGACTTGGTGAGAATTACTCCAGTTACAACTTTCACCGGTCCAGGTGCTGAAGTTGAGATGAATGGTGTTTACTTCGCTGACGCAGGTCAACACATTGAGAACAGACCGTTCGTTGATCACGCAGCACCAAACTGTAAGTCAAGAGTCACTTACAAAGGAGCACTGCAAGGAAACAAGGCTCACACAGTCTGGATTGGCGATGTTTTGATTCGTGTAGTTGCTGAAGGCACTGACACATATGAACTGAACAGAAACCTCTTGTTGACTGACGGTGCAAGAGCTGATTCAGTTCCTAACCTCGAAATTGAAACAGGGGAGATTGAAGGAGCTGGACACGCGAGTGCGTCTGGTCGTTTCGATGATGAGCAGTTGTTCTATTTACAAGCTAGAGGAATCTCTGAAGACGAGGCTAGACGCCTGGTTGTTCTTGGTTTCCTGGTAGACATTCTGCAGCGAACAAAGATTGATGAACTTGTTGAGCGACTTACAAAAGTCTTGGAAGAGAAACTAGGGAGCAAATAATGGCGATTAGAATCTGTGGCGTTGATGACATCAAGGCAGGTCGTGCACTTCGCGTGAAGATTGGCGATCACCCAATCGCAATCATCAAGAGCCCTAATGGTGAATTCCACGCCCTCGATGACAAGTGCTCTCACGGTGAAATCTCATTGAGTGAAGGTTTCGTTGATAACGAGACAATCGAATGCTGGGCACATGGTGCAAAGTTCTCACTCGAAACAGGAGCACCTCTAACTCTTCCAGCTTTTGAACCAGTTGGAGTTTATGAAGTAATCGTCGAAAACGGCGAAGTTTTTATCGAATACGAACAGGCTTAGGTCAAAAGGAAAATCATGGCAACTTTAGAAGTAAAGAACTTACACGTAACCGTTGAAACAGATCAGGGCACAAAGGAAATCCTTAAAGGTGTTGACTTGACAATCAAGAGCGGCGAGATTCACGCTGTGATGGGACCTAACGGTTCTGGTAAATCAACACTTGCTTACTCAATTGCAGGACACCCAAAGTACACAGTTACTGAAGGTGAAATTCTTCTTGATGGTGAGAACGTTCTTGAGATGAGCGTTGACGAGAGAGCCAAGGCTGGTCTATTCCTAGCAATGCAGTACCCAGTTGAGATTCCTGGTGTTTCTGTTTCTAACTTCCTTAGAACTGCAAAGACTGCAGTAACTGGCGAAGCTCCTGCTCTAAGAACCTGGATCAAAGACGTTCGTGAAGCCATGTCAGATCTAAAGATTGACTCGACTTTCTCTGAGCGCAACGTCAACGAAGGATTCTCTGGTGGAGAGAAGAAGCGTCACGAGATTCTTCAGCTAGAACTTTTGAAGCCTAGATTCGCAATCCTCGATGAGACAGACTCTGGTCTTGACGTTGATGCACTAAAGATTGTTTCTGAAGGTGTAAACAGAGCACACAAGGCCAACGACCTCGGTGTTTTGATGATCACCCACTACACAAGAATCTTGAAGTACATCAAGCCTGACTTCGTGCATGTTTTCGTTGATGGCAAGGTAGCAGAGCAAGGTGGAGCTGAACTTGCTGACCAGCTTGAAGCTGAAGGTTACGACCGCTACGTGAAGGCCTAAACTTTGACCGAGCTAGATCTAACTCCTGAGAAGTACGACCAAGTACTTGAGGCAATCAAGGAAGTAATTGACCCAGAAATTGGTGTCAACATCGTTGACCTAGGGCTGATCTATGACCTTAAGAAGTCTGAGGATGACGCTTTGCTCATTCACATGACTCTTACTTCAGCAGGATGTCCGCTAACCGACGTCATTGAAGAACAAATGGGTATGGCTCTAGACGGTGTTGTTGAGGCCTTCAGAATTAACTGGGTCTGGATGCCACCATGGGGACCAGAACTAATTACTGATGACGGTAAAGAACAAATGCGCGCGATTGGTTTCGCGATCTAATTACTTCTTTGCAGCCTTTACTAATGCCCAGGCTGATGGAAGCAAAGCTCCGGCAGCGATTGCCTTTACTGCATCCCAGATGAAGTATGGGGACATCGCAACAG
>JBJOQP010000046.1:0-5549 GCA_046049845.1 Actinomycetota bacterium | reverse complement strand
CGCTCCAGATGGTGCAACTGTTTCATACCAGTGGTTGAGAAATGGTGAGCCTATCCAAGGTGCAAACACCAGAACCTACTTGATCACTGCGAAAGATGTGAACACCACCCTTACTGTAAGAACCACTCTTACAAAGCGTTCAATCAAGACTCAGGTAGAGACAAGCCCACCAACCTCTGTTGTAAGGCAAAGCATTGTTCCTGGAAACGTAAACATCAGCGGTGTTCTCACTCCAGGTAGAACCATTAAGGTGATCGTTAGACCTTGGGTAAACGCAATTGGTATTAAGTACAAGTACCAGTGGTACAAGAACGGTGTAGCAATTAAGTTCGCTACTCAGACCACATACAAGTTGCGTCCATCTGACTCAAAGAGCAACATCACAGTGATTGTTCTTCAGTCACTTGATGGCTATGCACCTGCATCAAAGCAGTCACCAAAGAAAAAAATCTCCTAAATAAATAGCTAAAGCCTCGGAACTTATTTCTCACGAAATAGGTTCCGAGGCTTTTCTACTTCACTCATTAACATCACTAGAATCACTTTTATGCCAACACTTAGTCACATGCTCTGGTTCGATGGCCAGGCAGAAGAAGCAGTAAACCTGTACACATCTCTCTTTGAAGATTCAAAGATTCTCAAGACTACTCATCGTCCAGATGGTTCAGTTTTCACAGTTGAGTTTGAACTCATGGGAACTAAATACACCGCTCTAAACGGTGGAGACTTCTTCAAGTTCTCTGAAGCAATCTCGATCATGGTTCACTGCGAAGATCAGGCTGAAGTTGATAAGTACTGGGATGGGTTCACTACAGATGGCGGCACTGAAGGTAACTGCGGCTGGCTAAAGGACAAGTTTGGTCTGTCTTGGCAGATCATTCCTAAACAATTGAATGTTTGTCTAAGCAATCCAGATCCAGCTAAAGCTAAGGCTGCAATGGACGCAATGATGGGAATGTCTAAGTTGATTGTTAGCGAGCTTGAGGCTGCTGTAGCCGCAGGATAAATTACATTCCGAAGAAGAGTCTCAATAAAGCCGCTACCAATGCAGAGGTAGCAACCATCACAACAAAAGGTGCTTTGAAGTAAAGCAAGATTGCAGCAACACCCAACGCAGGTATTCTTGCATCGAATGCAATGTCACCACCGCTAGTTAGTCCTTGAACTCCTAGTAACGCTGCTAACAGAGCAACAGTAATTAAGTTTGCGATTCTAGAAATGGTTGGGTTGTTCAATACTGAACTTGGCACCATGTAGCCAATAATCTTCCAAGAGTAAACCGCAGCACTTGCAATCAAGATGCCGATCCAAAGAGTCATTACTTTTCTCCGATCTTTGGAGAGAACCAATTGAAAATACCAACAACAATTGCTGCTACTGCAGCAAGAAGCACTGGGTAACCCGCAGGAACAAATGGTGTTGCAGCAGTAGCGATAACTAAAGCAACTGCTCCAACTGCTAATGCTTGACGCTCCATTAGTCGAGGCCATAACAATCCAAGGAAGGATGCTGCTGCTGCTGCATCAAGTCCCCATCTAGAAGGATCTCCAAGAGCATTACCTAGAAGTGCTCCAACTAAAGTCATCAAGTTCCAGAAGAAGAAAACAGCTAGACCGGTGAGCCAGAAACCTTTGACCTGATTCTTTGGTTCTTCTTGGGAAGTAGCAACTGCTGTTGACTCATCAATAGTCAGCAGAGCAGGAATCAACTTTTTGAGTCCCACCTTATTGAGAATCGGACCTAACCTGACTGCATAGAAGCCATTTCTGACTCCTAATAGCCAAGCCGAGACTATGGCTGCCCCAATACCGGCGGAAGCTACCCCTGCTCCACCGGCCGCAGCAATAACTCCAATAAAGGCAAACTGCGATCCACCACTGAACATCAAAAGGCTCAATACCTGGGTCTGCCACACATCTAAACCTGCTGTTACAGACAAAGCCCCGAAGGAAATCCCGTATAGGCCAGTGGCAATACCTACTCCTATAGATATAGATGTGACAGATGAGGGCTTAGTCATTTCATCCATCCATTTCAGGTAGCTAAGAGGCCTGGTTGAGCCTCAATAGAACTAGGGTAGCGGGCATCCTTCTTTTCGGGGGATAGGCCTTTACTTTGTCTATATGGAAGGTAGCCACGAGCACCCCACCTAGGAGTAAACATAAGGGGAATACCTGCTTTGGTTCCCGTTAGGGGGTAGTTTTTAGGCGTTAATCGCTTAGGCTAGTTTTTGGAAGACGTACGCTACGTTACCCCCCCAAAAATATAGGACCCCATGAAAATTTATCGACTTCTGTCTGCCCTGCTCGCTCCAATCTTTGTTCTAGGAGCTCTAGTTGGGATTTCATCCCCAGCCACTGCATCATCAAGTGATGCCACTCTTAGCAACTTGGCTATCAATGGAACCTATCGACAGGTATCTGGTCTTCTACCAGAATTCAAGCCAGAGCAAACTTGGTACGCATTCTCAGCAACCAGCTCTGAGGCTGAAATCGTTGCAGAGACAAGTGATTCTGGAGCGACAATAACTCTAAAGCGCGATTCTGTGACCACACCTCTAGATAGTGGAGTTGGTTTCACACTTACAGATCTTCCAGTGGCAATCACTGAATTAGTCGTTGAGGTTACTTCCTCTGACCTAACTACAAAGAAGCAGTACAAGATCATTGCCCAGCGTGGGGTTATGCTGCAGCCAAAGATTGTTTCTATCAGCGACAACACACTTTCTAACATGGGTGGAGATCGCATCACTGTTGAAGTGCAGAACGGAATTCAGTCTGAAAGCAATGGAGTCTACTGCTACGTTAACTTCGAACAAATTCGTCCAGATGGTCAAAGAACTGGATTCAATTCCCAGTACGTCGATGTTGATGGTAACGAAAGAGCCGACACAGATAACAACGGAGTTTCACGTTACATTCTTTCGACCTACAACTTCGAAGACGACTACGTAGGCCCGGTTGGCATAAAGGTAGAGAACTACTGTGGAATAACTACTGAGGTGAGCTACTGGGGATCAATGAGTGCTCACTCTGTATTCAATAACGCGTTCACATTATTTAGACCATCAGTCACCGCGGTAAACCTCGATAAGGCAAACACCACTCCTAGAGGATTATTTAGCGTTTCTGGATTGCACATTAACTCCGAGGCAGACATTGAAGCAGTTCTTTACGATCCAGCAAAACCTGAAACACGACTTACCGGTTACTCACAGAGCTGGTACAAAGATGACAAGACTGCTGTGATGCAATTTAGTAACAGACCTGAAAACATGGAGGGAAATAGTGTTTACACAGACGAATGGAAAACAGCTGGTAAGCGCACACTTCTGATCCTGAACTGTGGAAATTACGACGTAAAGAACTGTGAAGATGATGAGACAGAAGAGCTCAAGAGCACAGCTGATCTAATTGCTCTTGGTGTGGTCATGTACACAACTCAGGTGGATTACACCCCACCGGTACCTACCTCAGTGACACTTAGCCCAAACAAGGGAACCCTTAAGGGCGGAAACAGAATCCTTATCAAGGGTATTAACATCATGAACCGCAGAGACTGGCAAGCGCCGGTTGTTAAGTTTGGTGGCGTACCTCTAACTGACATGCAGTGGGCCAACGAATGGGACACAAGTGACATTCGCCAACCTGACTGGTTCTCAGGTGTTGTTCCTGAAGGCGTAGCAGCTGGATCTGTCGCGGTCACCATTACTAATGAGTGGGGCGAATTCTCAGTCCCAGTGAAGTACACATATAGCGGTACTCCAGTAATCACTTCAATTGCACCAGCTTCAGTTTCAAATGCTGGTGGAAGTTACATCACACTAAATGGAACTGGCTTTGGAACCATCGGTACTCCAAGCGTTACCATCGACGGAATCAAGAGCCCATGTGTGACACGTATCAGTGACACCAAAGTACTTGCAATGATTCCTGTCGGTGCAAGCACAGGAAGCGTTGATGTAAACGTAATTTCTGGTGCCGGTGGTGGAGCAGCAGTTGTGCCTGGCACAGTAAATCTTGTTGCAAGTACAACTTTGCCAACAGCGACTAAATTCACTCCAACCTCAGTTTCAATTGGTGGTGGCGAAGAAGTCACTATCACTGGAACTAACTTCGGTGCAGCTGGAACTGTTGGCGTAACTATTGGCGGTAACTGCGCGAGAGTTCTTTCTTCGACAGCTACTTCCATCACAATCGAAACCCCATCAGGTGATATTGCTGGTTCTACTGATGTGGTCATCGGCGCAACCACTGGAACAGTTACCAAGGCTGCTGCGATAACTTACATTCCTAACAGCGGTGTTTCATCTGTTTCACCGAGCTCTATCGCAACAACTGCAACCACAGCGCAAGCACGTGTTCAGATTGTTGGTTACGGTTTTGGAGCCAAGGGAACAATCAAGGTTGGTTCAGCCGCTGCTATTGCCTACACAAGCACTGATTCGGGTACAAAGATCTCAAACGTTCTTATTCCTACATCTGCTGCAGGAATTGTAAGCATCCAAATTACTCCTACAGGAGCAAAAGAGCCTTTCCTAACTTCAGTATCTGTGAAGGCACCAACTGTTACTTATGTTGGTCCTAACCCAAGACAGTCAAACTTTGAAATGGGTTCAGGAACTACTTGGAACTCTCAGGGCTACAAGGTTTCAGGAACGACTGCTGGTGGAACTGTAATCAGAATTGAAGGAACCGGATTCGGAACCTCAGGAAAGATTAAGTTCGATAACACGCTTGTTACTCCAACATCTTGGACAGACACCCTCATTCTTTTGAATAGCCCTGCTCTTGCAGCAGGAGAGTATGACTTCCAAATCGTGCCAACATCAGGCCCAGCTGTTCCTAAGATGGCGGATTGGTTCTTTGTTGCAGGAGCTCAATACACTCAGGTGATCATTAGCAAGGTTGAAGCATTAGTTGATAACGGAAGAACTAACGAGCCTCACACATTTGACCCTTACCAAGATCTAAGCGACGTATTTGTCGTCACTGGATCTGGCTTTACAGGATCAAACAATGGTGCGACAACTAAGGGTTCATTGAAAGTTAATCAGTGGGCAAATGAGAATGGTACCTACAACTTCACTCCTTACGACATCACACCTACCTCATTCAAGTTCAAGGCTTCAAGATCTTTCACACCTAGATCGTGGTACGCACTTGAGGTAAAAACCAACGTAGCTACAGGTTGGCAAGATTTAGCCATCTTCTATGTTGGTACCCCTCCTCCAGGAGTTGCATTCTCTCCTTCAGCAGGCTTGTGTCTTAAGGACGTGACAGGTACTTATACTCCTGGCTCATTCACTTTGACTGGTTCTGACGTATTCGGAGCAAGTGGAACCATCACCATGGAAGGCGAGATTGTTCCTCAGGCCGCAATTACTTGGACCGGCTCTGAGATCAACGTTAACTTCGCCAACTTGCCGGCAAACTTGGCTAGTTCATGGGGTAGAAAGTCTGTAGTCTTCACTCCAGACGACAAGGGCTTGCAGCCTTACCGTTATGACTTCCACTGTGGTGTTTCAACAACTGTTACAACCAAGTTGA
>JBJOQP010000045.1:0-5585 GCA_046049845.1 Actinomycetota bacterium | reverse complement strand
CCGCAGGAACGCTTTACTTCGTTCTAGAGAGAACAGAACTAAAGCCTGAGCACAAATCAACAGCAACTTACGCTGCTTTGATTACTTTCATTGCAGCCATTCTTTATTGGCAGATGAAGGACGTCGTCTCATTCCCAGGGGTCACTGATGTTGCTGCGATTCAATCAACAATGCCTCTTAGATACATCGACTGGATTCTTACAACACCGCTTCTTCTTCTAGAATTCGGCATCATTGCCTCTCTAGCTGGAGCTCCAAAGGGAACGACATATCGTTTGGTTCTTGCTGATTTAGTGATGATCATCACCGGCTACTTTGGTGAGATTGGTACTCCAGGAACCGTTGGTAACTACGTGAACTTCATCATCTCGTCTGTGGCATGGGGTTACATCGCCTACACGATCTGGCAGATTAAGCCAACCAAGGGGACCGCTGCTATGAAGGCCTCCATCGAGTCAATGAAGAAATTCGTAGTCTTCGGTTGGGTTATCTATCCAATTGGAACTGCTATTCAAGAGTTCCTTGAGATTTCAGGTTCTGATGCGGCAACTGTTGAAGTGGCAGTTTGTGTAGCTGCAATCATTTACGTTGTTGCTGACGTTGTGAACAAAGTTGGATTCGGAATCGTTGCTCTAAGAGCAGTTAAGAAGTAGGTTCTAGCCGAGAAGCTTGTCTTCGATTTCGCCGTCTTTATCTGCATTTAGGATTCGAAGCCTTCTTGGTGGGAGACCAGCTTTACGTCTTCTCTCTTGAGCTAGGGTCCAAACAACAGCGCCTATAGCCATCAAGCCAAATAGGATCCACTGCAATGCGTAACTAAGGTGATTGCCTTCACTCAGAACAGGTTTGGCAATGAGTTCTCCAGTAGGTAGTTCTGGAGTTTCAGTCACTAGGCGACCGTAAGCCTGGGCATACACAGAATTCTGTTGAAACGACTTGCTGATTTCTCCAAGATACAAACTTGAGAGCTGACCTTCTGGGGCTGTTCTGTCGAGGTCAGGTTCAGCAGGACGCAGTCTCACCTGAATAGTTCTTTGCTCTGAGTCAACGGCAGGAATGTCATCCGGTGTGTCTGACTCTGCTCCAGTTGGAAGCCATCCGCGTTCCACCCAGAGAACAGTTCCTTGCTCAGACTGGAAAGCTACCAACTGCAAAAAGCCAGGGTAAGCATTTAGAGGTCGATTTCTTACAAGGTAACTCTCTTCAGGAAGGTATGTGCCTTCAACTGTTACAGATCTGAACTCTAGATCTTTCTTCCACTCATCTTCAGGAGAAAGAAGTGTTTCAATGCTTTTAGAAGGAGCGTTGTAGTTGGCTTCAATGAGGTTGTTTTTTGCTACAACTTCTGCCTGACGATCAAACTGCCATTGCGATAAGAACCAACAGGCGACTGTGAAGCTCAAAACTAGGAGAGCCCAGCTAATCCAATTTGATTTAGGTTTACTTGTCTTTGTCATTGGTTTTTGCATCTCTAAATGAGTCAGCTGAAATGCTGATAGTTGGAGCTTCTGCTGTTCGCTTGGAGGCACTAGAGGAGCTAGATCCTTGAGCGTTAGCAATTACTACAGCGAAATATGGGAGGAAGACTGCTCCAGCCGCAAACAACACTGTTAGCCAGCCAAGAGGCACTAGAACTGCTAGAACCACGCAAACAGACCTAATAATCATGGCCACCGTGTATTTGATGAAACGATTACGACGCTCTTCTTCAGGGGAAACCTCTAGAGAAGTAACCGACTGAGTTTTAGACAATTTTTAGGTTCCTAACCATAAGCACTCTGAACAAGGCCGGATATAGACTTGAGGTGCTTATAGCAATTATCTCCTAGTTACTTCAGAAGGCGAAACTCGATGTCAACTCCAAGAACAGTATTAGTCACCGGCGGCAACCGCGGTATTGGTAAAGCAATTGCAGAAGAGTTCATTAGAGCTGGTCACCGCGTTGCAGTAACAGTGAGAAGTGGTGAAGGTCCTGCTGGCTCTCTAAGCGTTAAAGCAGACGTCACAGATTCAGCCTCTCTCGATGCAGCATTCGCAGAGATTGAAGAGAAACTTGGTCCTGTTGAAGTGCTAGTTGCTAACGCTGGCATTACCCGCGACACACTTCTTATGCGTATGTCGGACGAGGATTTCGAAGATGTATTGAACACGAACCTCACCGGATCTTTCCGAGTGCTCAAGCGTGCAACCAAAGGGATGATGAAGGCTAAGTTCGGTCGCGTCATATTCATTGGCTCCGTAGTTGGTCTTCTGGGAAGTGCTGGACAGGTTAACTACTCAGCTGCAAAGAGTGGTCTTGTGGGTATGGCTCGTTCACTTACCCGTGAACTAGGCGGAAGAGGGAT
Organism: Actinomycetota bacterium; assembly: GCA_046049845.1. Classification (GTDB taxonomy): domain Bacteria; phylum Actinomycetota; class Actinomycetes; order Actinomycetales; family Microbacteriaceae; genus Rhodoluna. Next base: position 3,240 of record JBJOQP010000045.1, on the reverse strand, counting down.
CACAGCAAACGTAGTCGCTCCTGGATTCATTGACACCGACATGACCGCTGAACTAAGCGAAGAAGTTCAAGACGCCTACAAAGCGAAGATTCCAGCAGGTCGCTTCGCTGCTCCTGAAGAGGTAGCCAAGGTTGTTGTTTGGCTTTCTAGCGATGATGCTGCCTACATTTCAGGTGCCGTAATTCCAGTTGATGGCGGACTTGGCATGGGGCACTAAGCACAAAATAGCCAACATGCTGGCAGAATTAGACAGTCAAGATAAACCAACCAGAAAGATCGAACTCATGGGAATTCTAGAAGGCAAGAAACTTCTTATTACAGGCGTACTGACCGAGGCATCTATTGCGTTCACTGTCGCTCGTCTAGCTCAAGAGCAAGGTGCAGATATCGTCTTGTCTTCTTACGGTCGCATGATGGCAATCACCGAGAAGATCGCACTGAGACTTCCTAAGCCATGTGCTGTGATTGAACTTGACGCAACAAACGATGAAGATCTTGCTGCTCTTCCTGCAAGAGTTTTGGAGCACCTACCTCATCTTGATGGAATCGTTCACGCAATCGCTTTTGCACCAGGTACAGCTCTTGGTGGAAACTTCCTAGAAACCGAATGGCCTGATGTTTCAACTGCTATTCAAGTTTCTGCTTACTCACTTAAGTCCATCACTATGGCTGCTAAGCCAATTCTTAAAGATGGTGCATCAGTTGCTGGTCTTACTTTTGACGCTTCAGTGTCTTGGCCGGTATACGACTGGATGGGTGTTGCTAAGGCAGCATTCGAATCAACTTCACGCTACCTAGCTCGTTACCTAGGCAAGGACAACATCAGAGTGAACCTTATCTCTGCAGGTCCACTTCGCACACCAGCAGGCAAGAGCATTCCTGGCTTTGCAAGCATGGAAGACATCTGGGTTGATCGTGCACCGCTGCACTGGGAGCTTGCAGACACAGAGCCTGCAGCAAGAGGAATTGTTGCTCTACTAAGTGACTGGTTCCCAAAGACCACAGGTGAAATCATTCACGTTGATGGCGGACTGCACTCAACAGGTCACTAAAGACCAATAAGGGCAATAGCGTCAGATAAATCACCTGACGTAAGAATTACATCAGCGGCAGCTCTAACCCGAGGTCTCGCGTTAAAACCGATACTTAGACCAGCCGCTTGCATCATGTCTAGATCATTTGCACCGTCGCCAATGGCAATGGTGTATTTAGGATCTACTTCAATTGCACTAGCCCATTCAAGTAGTGCTGTTGCCTTAGCCGGTTTGTCGATAATGTCTCCGATAACCTCACCGGTAAGAACCCCGTAAACTACTTCAAGAACATTGGCACGATAAAAATCAAGACCTATGTCTTTAGCAAGCGGTTCAAGTAACTGAGTAAATCCGCCAGATACGGCTCCAACTTTTCCACCTGCGGCATGAACAGCTGAGACCAGTTCACGAGCGCCTTTAGTGAAGGTGCACTTAGCCAAGGTTTCTTTAATAACGCTCTCTGGAAGACCTTTTAGAAGACTGACTCTAGCCTTGAGGCTAGCTTCGAAGTCCAACTCTCCAGACATGGCCCGCTCGGTAACAGCTTCTACTTCAGCTCTTTTACCCGCACATTCTGCGAGGAGTTCAATTACTTCCTGATCAATCAGGGTTGAGTCAACGTCCATGACAACTAGCAGGCGAGGAGATTGGCTCATAGACAAACTTTATTGCCTAATGACTAACGAACTCGCAGTTGTTGGACGAGTGTGTCAGATAAGGACATACATTTGCTATACCTTAGGCTGAAATCCTATGAATGAAGTGTTGGCTTTCAAGAACGTCTCTGTCCAGAGGTCAGGCAAAACCATCCTGAACGACATAACTTGGTCAGTCCAGGACAACGAGCGTTGGGTGATCGTTGGACCTAACGGAGCGGGTAAGACAACTTTGCTCAAGATTGCTGCAGCGCAACTTCAACCGACTACAGGTAGCGCATCTATCCTTGGGGAAGCTCTCGGTGAGATAAATGTCTTCGATTTAAGAACTCGAGTTGGTTTCGCTTCAACCGCCATAGCTTCTAGAATTCCTAACTCAGAGAACGTATTGGACGCCGTCATGACTGCTTCTTATGCAGTAACTGGTCGCTTCAAGGAAAAATATGACGATGTCGATGAGAGACGAGCTAGAAGAGTCCTCACCGAATGGCACCTCAGTGAGTATGCAGACAGACCTTTTGGAACACTTAGCGATGGCGAACGAAAGAGAGTCCAGATTGCAAGAGCGGTAATGCCAGATCCTGAGCTTTTACTACTAGACGAGCCTGTTGCGAGCCTAGACATTGGTTCTAGAGAAGCCACAATCAAGATTTTGAGCGGATATGCCTCTCATCCATCAGCTCCAGCCATCATCATGGTCACCCACCACCTTGAGGAAATCCCTGCTGGTTTCACTCACGCACTTGTACTAAACGAGGGCAGAATCATCGCCAGCGGCCCAATAAACCACACTTTGACAACAGATAAACTCAGCGAAGCCTATGGCTTGCCTCTTGAAGTGGCCTTCCAGGCGGGCAGATTCGCTGTTCGAGCTAAATAACTACTGGCAAAACTGCAAACATTTGGTATAGTCTTAGAAGCGTGCTTAGAGCACAACATCCCTTTGAATTGAAAGAGTTTTCTCATGAAGGCTGACATCCACCCGAAGTACGAGACAGTAGTATTCCGCGATCTAGCATCAGGAGTATCATTCCTAACTCGCTCAACCGTAACTAGCAACAAGACCATTGAGTGGGAAGACGGAAACTCTTACCCAGTATTCGACGTTGAAATCTCTTCAGAGTCGCACCCGTTCTACACAGGTAAGCAGAGAATCATGGACTCAGCTGGTCGCGTTGAGAAGTTCAACGAGCGCTACAAGAACTTTGGTACCTCAAACTAATTTGAGTACAAGTAAAAATGGACCTCGAAAGAGGTCCATTTTCTTTTAAGCTAGCTGCTTTACAGGCCAGCCAAACACAGGTTTGTAATCAGGAACATCTTGTTGACGCCACTTGGCGTAGCTGGCTTCAATCTCGTCAGCCCACTTGGACTGCTGCTGATGAAGAGCTAGTGCTGAATTTGGAAAGGGCACTACTGGCTTCTCGTGAGCGACAAAGAATCGCAGCATTGCTAAACCGACTTGTCCGGCAGCAATTGCGTCATCTTTGGCGGTGTGAGCGGCTAGGAGTTCTACCTTGTATCGATCTGCCGCTGCAGCAAGGTTTCTC
>JBJOQP010000044.1:0-6168 GCA_046049845.1 Actinomycetota bacterium | reverse complement strand
GTTGCCTCACAACTAGCAGAGCTAGTTCCTGAGGCAAGAATTGCTGTTGCCCACGGTCAGATGAATGAAGGTCAACTAGAGCAGGTAGTTATTGATTTCTGGGAAAGAAAGTATGACGTTCTGGTTGCAACAACAATCATTGAAGCAGGTATTGATATCCCTAATGCCAACACTTTGATTGTTGATAGATCAGAGAACTTCGGTCTATCTCAACTTCACCAGATCCGGGGAAGAGTCGGAAGATCTAGAGAGCGAGCATATGCTTACTTCCTTTACTCACCAGATAAACCACTATCTCCTTTTGCTCTAGACAGACTTTCAACTATTGCAGCTAACAACGAACTAGGTTCGGGTATGCAGGTAGCACTCAAGGACCTAGAGATTCGTGGTGCAGGAAATCTTCTAGGAGGTGAGCAGTCAGGACACATTGCTGGAGTGGGCTTTGATCTCTACCTTCGAATGATTGGTGAAGCGGTAGATGAGTTCAAGGGAATCAAGCATGAATCTCCAGCAGAACTAAAACTAGAGATTCCTATGGATGCTCATATTCCAATTGAGTATGTCGATTCAGAACGACTAAGACTTGAGGCTTATCACAAGCTCTCCGCTGCAAGCGGCGAGCTAGGAACTAGAGCTCAACTAGATGCAATCTTCCAAGAACTAGAAGATAGATATGGAAAAGCTCCGCAGTCAGTCAAGAACCTCATTGATGTCACAGAACTTAGACAGCAGTGCAACAGGTTAAACCTTAAAGACGTGATGATGATTGGAAACCAGTTCAGACTGAACCCGGTTGAACTAACCGAAGCAAAGCAGATTCAACTAAGTCACATCTATCCAGGGCTTAGATACCTTGCTTCAGCAAAGCAACTAACAGTCTCAGCACCTAAAGACTCTGAAGGTGAGATTCTCACCGATAGAGCACTTATTGACTGGGCTTGGGTGTTCCTTGCTCAAGTATTCACTTTGAATGAATCTGCAAAGTCAGCCCAAGACTAGACAAAAGTTTTACCTGGGTTGAAAGTGTTGGGTTTGATTTTCCCTTTTCAATATGGCAAATGTCACGAGTGCTAATACCCACAAGCTTGGCTAAGGCGCGTTGTGATAACTGAAGAGAGCCTCGGCCTTTCTTAACGGCATCAGCAAGAGCAAGCCTCTGAGTGCGCTCTTCAAAAGCCAGAGTCAGAGCTCGATTGAATTCGTGATCTTCTGCCGTCCAGTCAGCCATTAGTTCTCGGTCGTGTTCTTCTTGGCTCAACAACTCAACAGAATCCTTTGTTTTCATATATGAAATCATCTATCTACCTTCCCTAAAAGTCAACAACAGTTTCCTAGCTCTAGTTATGGCTAGTGATTGTGGCCGGCCACCGCCGAACTTCAGTTTGTTATAGCAGCCGATCAAAAGAACTGCATCTGACTCAAAAGCACAGAAGACTCTAATGAGCAGTTTCTGGTTCCCAAAAATACTCGTGCATTGAACCCCTGCTCTCTTTAGAACTGAATTCACAGTGCCTCCAATTCTGAATTCCCACAGCCCTTGACCCAAGGGCTTTAGCCAAGAAGTCTTGGCTAAAGCAGGCCCTCCGACAACAAGAATGTTGATTACCAAAAGTCTCACTACCTGCTGGATAGGAACCGGCAGATCTTCCTCTTGGCGCAAAAACTCTCGTGTGTATTTTGCTGATACTGACTCGGGCATCCAGCAAGGTTAGCCAAATCAATCCAGGCCTGCTCCAGTTATCCCCAGACTCTCTGGCAAACTATCAACATGAGCGAACTAGACAAACTAATCCAAACAGCCAAAACTCTTAGATCTCCTGGAGGTTGCCCATGGGATGCTGAACAAACACATGAGTCGCTAGTTCAATACCTCCTTGAAGAAACCTATGAGCTAATTGATGCCCTTGAGAATGGCAGCAGAGAAGATGTCTTAGAAGAACTAGGGGATGTTCTATACCAAGTGGTCTTCCACTCAGATCTAGCTCAAACAGGTTCTCTAGGAGAACCTTTCAACATCGAAGATGTTGCTAAGTTCACCAGAAAAAAGATGGAGGGCAGACACCCTCACGTATTTGGTACCCCTGAAGAACTAGAGAAATACAAAGCCAATACCGGTGATGACGTGATGCTCAACTGGGATAACCACAAACAAAAAGAGAAGCCTGAACGAGCATCTGTATTGGACGGTATTCCTCCTGCTCTACCTGCCTTAGCCCTAGCCAGCAAAGTCATAGGCAAAGCCCAGAAGATCAACCTTCTAGACAAAGAAGTCGAATCACCTATCCAACTAGAAGATGAAGAACAGCTAGGAGCATTGCTCCTAGCCATAGTTCAAGCAGCTAAAGCCAACAACCTAGACGCAGAAAGAGCCCTAAGAACAGCAGTCAGAGACCTATCAGATGACATCAGGAAAGCAGAAGTACTTTCAGCTAGTGATGCAGGAGTTATTGGGGTTGAGGATTAGTAACCCAGATTTTTTAGAATATGTTTCTTTTGCTCTAAGAACCTGCTCTTTACAAAGTCAAGGTATTCCGCTTCATCCTTCACAAGGGATTGCGTGATGTCCTTTGCTTTAGGTTGAATGACGTATGTGTTGATTTTGGAGACTTTGTCTTCTGTGTAGTCTGCTGGCTTTTCATTCATGTGGTCACCAACAAAGTGTTTGCCTTTGATTATGTTTAGGATTGTCGGCAAGACGGCAAGATTTCCCAAGCAACTAATCGGCAAGCCGTCATCTATTTTCTTGTTAGATATCAAGTTACTTAGAGCCTTGACAGGAGCCAGATGCTCAATGTCAAACTGGATAGTGACGTTGTCTTTGTGAGAAATTATGTCAGTGTAGAGCACTCTGAGAAGTAGCTTTGACTTAGCAGAAAGGTTGCCTCGGTTGCTTTGTCTCTTGTTCAATTCAGCCTCGTGATGTCCTACAAGTAGCTGATTAATGTCGGCTTCGGTGGGTCTTTGAAGATAAAACGGAGATCGACTCAAGGAACCAGTTGATTCGTTCTTGATCCAAACCCTTTCGAAAAGAGTGCTGTCACCGGACCCCCTCCAGGCTTCGCCAAGAATGTCTCTCACATAGTGAACCTGAATGTTATCCAAAAGACTGTTAAGTTGTGTCTTCTCCTTGAGAGGCTTCCATGTGTTTGTATCAAACTGTTCGATTAGCACCCTCAAAATTATTGACAGAATTTGATTCTCAGAATGTGGAAGAAACCTGTCGTTTGCGTTTCGTTGATTCATTTTCAATGCCAACAATTCGGCAAGTTTTCCATTGACCAAGAAACAGGCTTTCATGAGAGCCTCTTCAAATGCACTTAGGTCAATAACCCCACCACTATTCAATTGTTTTGGCAACGATGCCATGTCGGCAATCTTTAGGCCATGAGCGACTGTAGTTAGGACAAACGCCGAAGAAGATGGTTCACTGTTTTTGTTCATTTGATCGAACAGCGAGGCATACTTGTCAGACAAAACTTTGCCTAAGCCCGTGAGGTATTCAAAGAGATTCAGGTCATCTTCCCCGAGATCTTGAGTGACATCAAAGTCCTGTACTTCCCAGCCCTTATCGATGTAAACCGAGTATCGCTCTTTTATCGCTGTTCGAATTTCTTCAGTTTTTGTCTTGACTGTGTGTGTGCTCCAGGTAGCTCCAAATTTGTCATACTTGGTAAGGGGCGTGCCACTGTTTAGGCTTTCAAAAATTTCTGGCAGGTCTTCCTCTGATCCCGAGTAGACAATCACAGGCACTTTGTAGTTGTTGATTACTTTGAATTGTTCGTTTAGGTAATCAATTACTTCTCCATCGATAATCAACGAGAGTTCGTCTTTTATGTCTTCCTCAAGATTTGCATCTGCTGCTTTGGTTAGCTTCGAAATTAGTTTTTCAGTCTTAAAGCCTTTGGCCAACTTCGGCTCTTCAGTTTCAATAGCCCACTGATTAATCGCATCCCGAACTTGTTTTGCCTCAATTTTTGAACCGCTGTCTTGAAGAATTCGAAGTATGGTCGCCTTAGTGTCTGCCGAGATTAGGTGGTCTGCCACGGGTGCGAACTTCAGCGGCTTAGCAGCGTAATCAAGAATTGCTGTAGACCTTTGTAGCCCATCAATAATTTGGGCATTAACTCTTTTTCCGTCAGAGGCTATCTCTTTAGATGCGTAAAGAAGTAACGATCCAATTGGGAAACCTTTATACATGCTTGCGATCAAGTTGCGCTTCTTTTCATCAGACCAGACAAGACCTCTTTGAAACGCCGGAACTTCCAGGAAATAGCCAACAGAGCTTTGCTTCGGATCTCTCATCTTTAATAAGTCACTCACAGCATGAGCCTCAGGTTTTGCTACCATTTTGAATCCTTTCCCGTTCGGGCTATTTGTTGATCTAGATCATTAGATCACGACTCAGATCTAGATCAAAGTTCGGAAATCCTTGAGGTTATCTGCCAAACTTGACCCATGGCTAAAGACATAAACCCACCTAGAGGTATGAGGGACTTCCTGCCTGCCGAGAAGGCTAAGCGGGAGAGTGTTCTAGGGGTCATTAAGGGTGTTTATGGCTCTTTTGGGTTCCAGGAGGTTGAGACACCTGCTTTAGAGAACCTAGATCGTTTGACCTCTGGTCAGGGTGGGGACAACGAGAAGCTTGCCTACAGGGTTATGAAGCGTGGGGCTGAACTAGATAGTGCTTTGGAGTCTTTAGAGTCAGTTGATGTTCTAGCAGATCTAGGTCTTCGCTTTGATCTAACAGTTCCGCTAACTAGGTTCTATGCCACTAACCGTTCTTCTCTGCCAACAGTATTCAAAGCTATTCAGATGGGTCCTGTTTGGAGAGCAGAGCGACCACAAAAGGGTAGATACCGCCAGTTTGTTCAGTGTGATATTGACATCATTGGCGATGACTCTGTTCTAGCTGAAATAGAACTACTAAATGCTTCGCTAGCTGCTTTAGATGCTCTCGGCCTATCAAAGGCAGTAATTAGAGTGAATCATCGAGAACTGCTTCTGTCTCTTCTAGATTCTTTTGGTGTGAAGGAAGCAGATCGTTCTTCTGCTCTTATTACCTTGGACAAGTTAGACAAGATTGAAGTAACAGGTGTTGCTAGTGAACTACGTGAGCGTCTAGGGGATGGAGTTGCTGATAAAGCCAATACTTGGCTACTAGCAGCAGACAAGACAGTTCCAGCTGTTCTGGCACCTTTATTCTCAGCTGTTGATGAGAAGAGACTTCGCTTCGATCCAACCTTGGTTAGAGGTATGGGTTATTACACCGGAACAATCTTTGAGATTGAGATGCCAGGTGAAGGATCTGCTATTGGTGGCGGTGGTCGCTATGACGGCATGGTTGGTAAGTGGCTAGGAACAGATGTTCCTGCTGTTGGTATTTCTATTGGCTTTGAGAGAGTAGTGGACCTAGTTAGTGCTGCTACTCCTACTAATGGTGTTCTTCTAGTTCTTGAGGATTCCAGCATTGATTGCATAAAGGCAGCTGTTGGTTTCCAGAAGGAACTAATTGCTCAAGGCAAGTCAGTTCGTCTCGAACTAAAGCCTAAGAAACTAAACATCTTGCTAGATAGCATGCTGGAGGCTGGCTTTAGCCAGTTTGCCCTTGTTTCTGCGGACACCAGTGAACTGAACTTTAGGGCTATCGGCAACTAAACTTAGTAGTAACCCCAAAGGCGTGTTTTTAAGGCTTAAAGCCACAATCGAATAACTATCTAGGAGAACCATGTCCATCATTGATGCAGTCGGCGCAAGAGAAATTCTTGACTCAAGAGGAAACCCAACAATTGAAGTTGAGGTATTACTTTCAGATGGTTCCTTTGGTAGAGCTGCTGTTCCATCAGGAGCTTCAACCGGTGCTTTTGAAGCTCACGAATCTCGTGATGGTGACAAGAAGCGCTACATGGGTAAAGGTGTTCTAAACGCTGTCAAGGCTGTAGTGGACCAGATTGGTCACGATGAGACAGGTCTTGTTGACTTTGATTCTCTAGATCAGAGACTTGTTGATGCTGCTCTAATCCGTATGGATGGAACTCCAACCAAGTCAAACCTAGGAGCTAACGCAATCCTTGGTGTTTCACTTGCTAACGCTCGTGCAGCTGCTGAGTCAACTGGTCAGCCGCTATACCGTTACCTAGGTGGACCTAACGCTTACACACTTCCTGTTCC
>JBJOQP010000043.1:0-6343 GCA_046049845.1 Actinomycetota bacterium | reverse complement strand
CCAAATGATGAAACCATTCAGGTTTCCTAGCGGTCACTAAGAATTAACCACCAGTCAATAAACATCTGCGAGGATAAACACTATGTCTGAAGAGACCATGGCAATCACTCTCCCACCTAATGGGGGCGACTTGCCGCACGATCGCTTTTTAGATCGTGAACTCTCTTGGCTTGCATTTAACGAGCGTGTATTAGAACTTGCAGAAGATTCAACTCTCCCTCTTCTAGAGCGCGTTAACTTCCTCAGTATTTTTGCCTCCAACCTTGACGAATTCTTCATGGTTCGAGTTGCTGGTCTAAAGCGAAGACTAGAAACAGGAATGGCTGTTACATCGAGTTCTGGATTTGAACCTGCTGAAGCATTGACTGAAATCAGCAACCTTGCTCACTCATTGCAACAAAGACACAGCAATCTCTACATCAATGAAATTGAACCTGCTCTAGAGCAGGCAAGAATTAACATCACTAGCTGGGACAAACTAGAGCAGAGTGAACAAGAACAGCTGACCGATTACTACCGTAAACAAATCTTCCCTGTTCTAACACCTCTGGCTGTTGACCCAGCACACCCGTTCCCTTACATTTCAGGACTGTCACTGAACATCGCTGTGATGATCAAACACCCTGAAAATGATTCAAGACTTTTTGCAAGAGTAAAGGTTCCACCAACACTTCCTCGATTCATTCGAGTTCCTGGTTCTAGTTCTGGTGTGAAGTTCATAACCATTGAAGAAGTTATGGGTCAGCACCTACAGACCCTATTCGAAGGAATGGAGATTTTGCAGTTCCACAACTTCCGAGTCACTCGCAACGAAGACCTAGATGTTGATGAAGATGATGCAGAGAACCTACTTCAAGCTCTTGAAGCAGAGCTTGCAAGAAGACGCCTTGGTCCTGCTGTTCGTCTTGAAGTTTCTAGAAGCATCGATCCTGTAGTTCTTGAACTTTTGATGGAAGAACTAGATATTGAGCAAGAAGATGTTTATCGATTGGATGGGCCGCTAGACCTAACTGGTCTAGCTGACATCGCATTCCTAAAGAGATCAGATCTTCACTACACCCCACACAAGAGAATGACTAACCGCTACCTTCAGGCAGCATCTGATGAAGGCATCAGCATCTTCAGTGCTCTTAGACAAAGAGACATTCTTCTTCACCACCCTTATGAGTCCTTCTCAACCAGCGTTCTAGCCTTCATCGAGCAAGCAGCGGCGGACCCTAAGGTATTTGCTATTAAGCAGACTCTTTACCGCACCAGCGGTGACTCTCCTATCGTTGATGCTCTGATTAGTGCTGCTAAGGCAGGTAAGCAGGTTCTAGCCCTAGTTGAGATCAAGGCTAGATTCGACGAGCAGAACAACATTGGTTGGGCAAGAAAGCTTGAACAAGCTGGAGTTCACGTTGTTTACGGAATTGTTGGTCTAAAGACCCACTGTAAGTTGGCTCTGGTTATTCGCCACGAAGACGGCAAACTAAAGCGCTACTGCCACATCGGTACAGGAAACTACAACCCGAAGACAGCTCGTTTCTACGAGGACTACGGACTACTAACTAGCCGCGATGAAGTTGGCGAAGACATTGCCAAGCTCTTTAATCGTCTATCCGCATATGCTGAAGACCTTTCATTTAATGAAGTATTAGTGTCCCCTGTTGGAGTTAGAACAGGACTTACTGCTCTAATCGAAGCGGAAGCTAAGAACGCTAAAGAGGGTAAGCCTGCTGGAATTCAAATCAAACTCAACTCACTAGTTGATGAACAGATTATTGATTCTCTTTACCGAGCATCTAAAGCTGGTGTGAAGGTTGAGATTCTGGTTAGAGGAATGTGTTCTCTAAAGCCAGGCGTAAAAGACTTGAGCGAGAACATCACAGTTCGTTCTATTCTTGGCCGATACCTTGAGCACTCAAGAGTCTTTAGATTCATCAATGGTGGCGACCCGATGGTTTTCATCGGCTCTGCAGACATGATGCACAGAAACCTAGATCGAAGAGTTGAAACTCTAGTTCGCCTTCGTCAAGATGATCACCTATTTGAAATGCAGAAGCTATTTGAATTAGCTATGCACCCAACAGTGAGCTGCTGGCAACTAGGTCCAGATGGAATTTGGCATAGAAATGGTCCAGTAAGTTCTGAAAGTGGCATCTTTGATTTCCAAGATCAGATGATGCTTAAGACTTTGACTGCAAGAACAGGCGGATAATAATGCCGGTTGTCGCAGCTGGAGCGATTCTTTGGCGTAAAGAAAAAGATTCTCTCAAGGTTCTACTTATCCACCGTGGTCGCTACGACGACTGGAGCTGGCCTAAAGGCAAGCTAGATAAAGGTGAAGGCATTAGCGAAGCAGCCGTTCGTGAAATCAAAGAGGAAACCGGTCTAAAGATCGCACTGGGTCCAAAGTTATTTGAAAGCAAATACACTTTGGCAAATGGGTCAAAGAAAGTAGTTCACTACTGGTCAGCAAAGGTAACTGACTCGGCACTAAAAAAGCAGAAGTTCAAGCCAGATGAAGAAGTTAGTTCTTTTAAATGGGTATCGGTTTCTGAGGCTAGAAAACTTCTTAGTTATGAGCATGACAACGACCCCCTTGATGAATTAGTAAAGCTTGAAGAAGCAAATAACTTGGATACAAGACCCGTAATTATTCTTCGTCATGCAAAAGCGACTCCAAGAGATCAGTGGAAGAAGGGCGAAGCCACTAGACCACTACTACCTCTAGGTCTAGTTCAAGCTGCCACACTGGCAACCACGCTAAAGGCATACTCTCCGAAACTCGTTGTGACTAGTAGCTGGAAGAGATGCATGGACACAGTGCTTCCCTACCTGAACAAACACAAGTCAAAGCTTCTAGAGAGATCTCAGTTAAGTGAACTAGGTGCCAAGAACGGACCTAAGCGAACCATCAAGTTGGTCCATAAGCTCCTAGATACCGGTAAGAGCTTGGTTATTTGTAGCCACCGTCCCGCTTTGCCAACCATCGTTGAGGCCATCGGGACATACGGGGATAAGTCTCAACGTAAAGAGCTGGAAGCCGTTCTAGCCATGGAACCAGGCCAGATGTATGTTCTACACATCACCAAGAACAAGGGTAAGAAGAAGGGCAAGATTGTTGCCATTGAAACAATTGCCCCTGCCATTGGCGATTAGTCTTTCTTTATGACTAATGCCCCAAAGAACTGGCTCGATTGGAAGCAATCACGTAGCAGAGTCTTTTCAAATCCAACCGGCTTCCTAGCCATAACAAACCTGGTCTGGCTCACTCAAGAGCCTCAGGAAATCTCAGGCCTCAGCGGTAGCTGGTATTCAGATGGAACCTCAGTTCACGTCATCGATAGCTCAAGTGGTGAGCACTCTTGGAACATTGAAAAACTGGGCGATACCTCTTTTCAGTTTGATGGCATCTTGGTCGAGCTAGCCAACAGATCAGGTTCTCTGATTGTTAGACCTAGAGACCAGAACTCTGCAATGTTGAAGGCATTTAGCGGAGTGAAGACCTTTGAATACAATCCAGAATTTAGCGTCATCGCTACTCTCGAAAAAGCCCCTGCTCCTCAGGAAGTCGTTGTTGGTTCAGTAGTTGAAGGATTAACTCACGCTTACGTTTCTCCAGGTTCACTTATCTTTGAGATAAATGGAGGCTCATATCGTCTAACCGCATTTGAGCAAGCAGGTAGCGATGACCTCTTGGTCTATTTCAAGGATGCAACTTCAGGTAAATCAAGTTATGGAACTGGACGTTCTGTGACAGCAAAACATCAACCTGCTGGAACCTATTCCATCGATTTCAACTTCGCTACCAATTTCTTTTGTGCATACACAGACTTTGCTACCTGTCCGATAGCTCCAGTTGAGAATAATCTCTCAATCGAAATAGAAGCCGGTGAGTCTTTACCGGATATGCGCTTTACCTCCGAAGGAATAAAGGAACAGGTAGCTAAGTGAACAATGAGATAGCCAAAGACTTACCGCTTCTTCTAAACAAGGAAGGTAAGCCTTCTCTGTGTCTAGTAACAGGAGCAACCGGCTATATCGGTGGACGCTTGGTTAGAGAACTTCTGCAGCATGGTTACCGAGTAAGAGTCATGGCAAGAAACATTGATCGTCTTTCTAGCTACCCATGGTTCAACCAGGTTGAAGTTGTTGAAGGCGATGCCAATGACGAAGATGCCGTTGATAAAGCTTTAGCTGGCATTGATGTTGCCTACTATCTTCTCCACGCTCTTCACGTTCGCGAAGACTTTGAAAGATTAGAAAAAGAGTGGGCAACCACCTTTGGCAAGATGGCCAAGAAGAACAATGTCAAGAGAATGGTTTATCTAGGCGGAATGGCTGACAGCCATAGTCAACTCAGTGCTCACCTGTCTTCAAGAGCTGAAACTGGTGAGATTCTTAGAGCTTCCGGAGTTCCGACTATCGAGCTTAGAGCTGGAGTTGTAATCGGATCTGGTTCAGCATCGTTTGAGATGCTTCGTTACCTTACTGAACGTATTCCTGTGATGGTCACACCTAAGTGGGTAACAGTAAGAATTCAACCTATTGCTGTTAGAGATGTTCTTCGCTACCTAGTTGGTGCAGCTGGAATTAAAGAAGAAATTAACGATCACTTCGATATCGGTGGTCCTGAAGTTCTTACCTACAGAGAACTCATGATGCAGTATGCAGAAGCAGCTGGACTTCGCAAGAGAATCATCATGCCACTGCCTGTTCTAACACCAAGACTTTCAAGTGCCTGGGTTGGACTTGTAACTCCTGTGCCAATTACATTGGCAAGACGACTCATTGACAGCTTGAAAAATGAAGTTGTTTGCTCTGATGACAGAATCAAGAAGTACATCCCAGACCCTGCATCAGGACTAACCACATTCAAGGCTGCTGTTGCCTTAGCACTTACTCGCATCAAGGAAGCCAACGTTGAAACTCGTTGGTCAAATGCAGCACTGCAGGGTGGACCTAGCGAGCCACTACCAACAGACCCAACCTGGGCCGGTGGAACTCTATACTCAGACATCAGAACTGAAATCACTAACGATCCAGTGGAGAAAGTGTGGCCGAGAGTTGAATCTATTGGTGGAGACAACGGCTATTCAACTGCCACCTGGGCTTGGGAACTTAGAGGTCTTCAAGACCGTCTAGTTGGCGGTGTTGGTCTTAGAAGAGGCAGAAGAGACCCTTACTTCCTAATTGAGGGTGAATCTCTAGACTTCTGGCGCGTAGAGGCTTTGGACAGACCAAGACTTCTTCGACTAAGAGCTGAAATGAAGATGCCAGGACTTGCTTGGTTGGAATGGAATGTTGAACCAACACCTGAAGGTGGAACAAAGGTTGTTCAGAGAGCAATCTTCGTGCCTAAGGGACTTTTAGGTCACATTTACTGGCTAACAGTGCTTCCTATGCACGGATTAGTGTTCCCTAGCATGGTTAAACATGTCGCTCACGGCACAAGAATCAAGCGCCGCAAATAGACTTGTCTAATGAAGAAAACAACTCTGGCAGTACTGGCACTGTTGTTTGTAACAATCGCTTGGGGAGCTTCCTTTGTTGTTATGAAGCCAGCAATGGTAAAGATCCCCGTCTTTGACTTTTTAGCAATCCGATTCACTATCGCAGCCGCTCTGATGATTGCTGTTCGACCTCAAGTTCTTAAAGCCTTTAGAGGACCAACACTTCTCTATGGAGTAATTCTTGGTGCTGTTCTTAGCTTTGGCTATGTCACGCAGACTATTGGTCTTACTCTTTCAACTGCTGCGATCACCAGCTTCATCACCGGACTTTATGTAATTCTTACCCCGATCATTATTTGGATTCTTTTCAAGAGAAGACCAAATTCAGTGGTTGCTATTGGAGCAATCTTGGCAACTGTTGGATTGGGATTCATCACAATCAAGGACGCTGCATTTGATTTCGGACAGATCTGGACCATGCTTTGTGCTCTTGGCTTTGCTCTACACATTGTTGGATTAGGTAAGTGGTCACCGGGTAAAGATGTTTACGCTCTGACTGTCATTCAGCTAGTTACTGTTGCAGTGATTTGTTGGATAGGTGCGCTGCCTGATGGCTTCCAAGAACCTGTTGACTTTGAAGTTTGGTTCGCAGTTCTATTCACTGCAGTATTTGCAACAGCTATCGCTTTCTTTATCCAGACCTGGGCTCAGTCCATAATGGATGCTTCGCGTGTAGCAATCATCTTGACTATGGAAGTTGTGTTTGCGGCTTTGACATCAGTTGCAGTTGGACAAGAGATCCTTTCACTTCAGGTCATATTTGGTGGATCTCTAATGTTGGCAGCCATGTTGCTAATTGAATGGCCTCGCAAGGACATGAAGCCAGATGAAGTCATCTACGAACC
>JBJOQP010000042.1:0-6367 GCA_046049845.1 Actinomycetota bacterium | reverse complement strand
TTTCATCTGGGTGTTGAGCTACGTGGATGGCTCTTGTTTCAAACTTTGACATTAGATTCTTCCTTGTTCCTATAAGACTAAACCAATTGGTTATGGGTCAAAAGGGCGATAACTTCACCCTCTCGAAGAACCAGAGCACAATCCTCATCAGCTAAAACTTCTTTAGCTGTGGCAATGGTGTCTGTGTAACCCAGCGGAACAGGTCTTGATTCCATGTGAGTCTCAACAAGGTCTGTTTCCTTGAAAGCGCCTGATGCAAGCCCTGCCTTTATATGAGCAAGTCTTAGAACACCTGAGATCTCACCAGCTCTAACCGGTGGCTCATTATTGAATACCAAAAGGAACTCAGAGTTCTTGTCCAAAGCTGTCTTAATGGTGTCGGTTGTCTTAACACTCACAACCTGTGGAGAGGCCTGTGTACCAGTGACTAGATCTTCAACAGCATCTTCCAGACGAGGCATGAAGCCATATGTTCTTAGCCAAGTGTCGTTGAACACCTTCGCTAGGTAGCCTCTTCCACCATCAGGCAGGATAACTACAACAACAGCATCAGCTGGAAGTGTCTTAGCAACCTTGAGAGCTGCAACAGCTGCCATTCCGCAAGAAGGACCAACTAGCAATCCTTCTTCTCTTCCTAGTCTTCTTGTCATCATGAATGAATCAAGATCAGGAACAGGAACAAACTGGTCAACTACAGTTTCATCGAATGCTTCAGGTAGGAAATCATCTCCACGACCAACACCTTCAACTAGGTAAGGTCTTCCTGACCCATTTGAATAAACAGAACCTGCTGGGTCACAACCAATAATCTGAACTTTTCCGTTGCTAACTTCTTTTAGGTACTGTCCAACACCTGAAACAGTTCCACCGGTTCCAACACCGATAACAACATGAGTTACTTTTCCGTCTGTGTCTTTCCAAATCTCAGGACCAGTTGTTTCATAGTGAGAAGCCGGACCATTTAGGTTGCTGTATTGATCAGGCTTGAAAGCCCCTGGAGTCTCTCGAGCAATACGGTCAGAAACTGAGTAGTAGCTACGAGGATCTTCGTGAGCCACGTTGGTAGGGCAAACAACAACCTCTGCCCCATAAGCCTTAAGGGTATTGATCTTGTCAACAGCCACCTTGTCTGGAAGAACAAAGATGCACTTATACCCACGCTGCTGAGCAACAAGAGCTAAACCAATACCGGTATTGCCAGAGGTTGGTTCAACAATAGTTCCGCCAGGCTTTAGCTGTCCCGATGCTTCAGCAGCATCAATCAGCTTCTCTGCAATTCGGTCCTTGATAGAACCGCCTGGGTTGAAGTACTCAACCTTGGCTAGAACAGTACAAGCAATTCCTTCAGTTACTTTGTTCAACTTGACTAAAGGGGTATTGCCGATGAGTTCGACCACATTGTTGTAATACTTCATACCTCAAGAATACCGAGTAAAAGAAAACCCGCCTTGGCCTAAGGCCAAGACGGGGTCTCCCTTGTGAACTCCCCTAAGGAATCAGTGGAAAAGTTAGCGAGGAGGCCAATCCATTCGGCTCACCTTTTGCGTCTGTGAAATCTCGGTGACACACCCAGCTCAAAGTGTCAAAATTCAGGTCCACGGACGCACTGAAATCCATCGAAGCTTGTGGATCCCACGGTGGAGAAGCTGTGCAACGGTTCATTGCACGCTCTTCTAGCAAAGAGCCGACCATCTTCCCAGCTGGAAATACAAGTATCAAGACCAGTAGAGCGATTGCTATTTTCCCCTTTTGAATTTTCATGTTTCTCCCTTCAGAAAAATCTTATTTGATATATAACAAATAAACAAGTTTTTAAGGTACGCTTAGGCCATGACAGAAAAAGCACCTGTAAGAATTACTCAGCCGACCGTCAAGATTGCCCGGTTTCTTGCCGATCTAAAAGCAAGTTCAACCTGGGGATTGCAGATCTGCTCTGAGACCAAGCTCGGCTCTGGATCGGTGTACTCGGTTCTAGACCGGTTCGAATCTTACGGCTGGGTTGAATCCTTTTGGGAAGAAGACAACAGCAGACGTGGAGCAAGACGAAGACTTTACAAAGTAACTTCTCTAGGTAAAAAGTCGCTCAAGCAACTAGTGGCTGAACATCAAAGTTCTTCGATTCTGATTAAAAGTCGAGCAAAGGTTCAAGCATGAAACAAGTGCACTCAACCAAATTTCTCACCGTACTGGGACTTGGACTTAGCCCTCAAAGAGTTTCTAGGCTCAAAGAAGAGTATTTAGGCGACGCCGATGCAGACAAGAATGCCAAACGAACTGCAGTTACACGGGTCTTACAAAGCTACCTCAGAATAAGTAATCTCAATTCTCTTGCCGTGTTTCTATTAGGAGCCTTGGGAATTATTGCCACATTGAAATCAAGCTGGCTGTGGGCAACCTGTTTGCTGCTAGTGACTTTCTTCACTGCAGCCATACCAAGCGACTTGAGTTTCTCGTCGAAGGCATTCAAACTTTACCGATTAGCTTTGGCTGCTTTAGTGATTCTTGCCTGCGGCTACTCCTTCGCATACGAGAACCTGGATCAATTTCCGCAAATATTCGGCTTGAATCCATACCTTGGAAACTATCCATTGATACTCCTAGGTGCAATCGCAGCAGTTGCATTGCCAGCTTTACTCATTTCAGTATTCAAATCCTCTGATAAGTGGAGTCATGTACAGCAGGTTTGGTACGTACTCGCAACGCTTGTAGTTTTTTCAAGTAGTTACTGGTTCAATCAGGTTGCCCCTGAGACCTTTCTTTGGATGCTGATTGATCTCTTGCTTGCAATTAGTGTGTTTGTCGTTAGCGGAATAAAAAGAAAACCCGCCTTGGCCTAAGGCCAAGACGGGAAATTCTTTTCAGTGAAGAAGATTACTTAAGGGTAACCTTTGCACCAGCAGCTTCTAGAGCAGCCTTAGCCTTCTCTGCAGTCTCCTTGTTAGCACCCTCAAGAACGGTTGCTGGAGCGCCGTCAACAACGGCCTTTGCTTCGCCTAGACCTAGGTTAGTCAGTGCACGCACTTCCTTGATAACCGCGATCTTCTGGTCGCCAGCAGATTCTAGGACTACATCAAATGAGTCCTTCTCTTCTGCAGCGTCTGCTCCGCCACCTGCTGCAGGTGCAGCAGCAACAGCTACTGGAGCTGCTGCGGTAACTTCGAATACTTCTTCGAACTTCTTAACGAACTCTGAAAGCTCGATAAGTGATAGTTCCTTGAAGGCTTCAATTAGCTGGTCTGTAGTCAGCTTTGCCATGTGTATCTCCTTGTTTTAGTTTGTGAAACTTTGGGTTTGGTTATGCAGCTTCTTGCTTTTGACGCAGAGCGTCGACTGCGCGAGCAGCCTGAGCAAGAGGTGCCTGGAACATGTATGCTGCACCGAATAGTGAAGCCTTGAAAGCATTGGCGGCCTTGGCCAGCAATACTTCGCGAGATTCAAGATCAGCAAGCTTGGTAACCTCTGCAGGTGTAAGAGCGGCTCCATCGAAGAAACCTGCCTTTACTACTAGCAGTGGGTTTGCCTTAGCAAAATCACGCATTGCTTTTGCAACAGAGACTACGTCTCCGCTAACAAATGCCACAGCGCTAGGACCCTGGAAGTGACCGTCAAATGCGGTAACTCCAGCGTTCTTAGCTGCGATGGCTAGCAGTGTGTTCTTTGCTACGGCGTAAGTTGCATCCGCACTGATTGAACGGCGCAGCTCTTTAAGCTGTGCCACAGTGAGTCCGCGGTACTCGGTGAGCAGAACAGCCTGAGAGTTCTGGAATAGTCCAGTTAACTCTGCGACTGAGGCTTGCTTGTCCGCCATGGCGCTCCTTATATCTGTGATGCCGGTAGCCCTAGGGTCTTAAAACGAAAAAGCTCTGGCGCAAATGACCAGAGCTAGAAAAATCTAATTCAGTTCACCTGCGCTGGATGCCGCTTCATTTAGCGGACCTTCGTCGAAGCATGCAAAACCTCTGATAAATCAATGGATTTGCCTGCACCGAAACCGGCGGTCTTTGGCTTCCCCCAGTTTAGCCTGAAACCCCCTGCCCCTGCAACCCCCTAATAAACTGACCTCATGGAATACACCCAATTGGACGAAGAAGCCCAAATAGCAGCTGTTCAGCAGCTGGTGCCTGGGATCTTGAGGCAATACGGGGTAGAGCCCAAAGAGATAAAGAATGTGAATCATTCCTTTAACTCATCCTTCAAGATCACCGATAGCCTAGGTCAAGATCTAGCCCTAAGAATCAACCTAAGTTCACACAAATCAGGTGATGAAGTCCTAGCTGAAATGCAGTGGCTGGAAGCTCTAAGCATTGACGGATCGGTCCAGGCTCCAGTACCTCTAAGAACCACAAACAACGAGCTCTACATCAGCACAAGATTCGAACCTCTAGAGACCGACACAACTGCTGTGCTGTTCAAATGGATCGAGGGAGAAGAAGTAGGCGATGAACCAACTAATGACCAGCTCTTTGAACTAGGTCAAAACATGGCTCGCTTGCAATTGTCAGTGAAAGACCTGAAGTTCAGCCCGCCAGCATTCATGCCAGCAATCAATTCAACACTCATGAATGCTAAAGACCTTCTCACACCAACTAAGCCAGAGGCAATTAGCGACAAACTCTACGAAGACATTCTCAAAGGCTTAGCTATCTCTGAAGAAGTATTTGAAAGACTCTCTAGGACTCAAGAGTTGATTCCAATTCATGCTGATCTACATATGGGCAATGTCATCCAATCAAAAGACAAGTTAGCAATTATTGACTTTGACGATGCAGGCATTGGTCTTCCAATTCAAGACTTGGTAATCAGCAACTATTACATTCGTGAAGACCGCGAAAGAGAAAAGCATTTGAAAGCTGGCTACTCTTCAGTTCTAGAACTACCTAAGATTTCAGACGAAGACTACGAGGTGCTTCTTCTAAGCAGATTGATCTGCCTAATCAACGCGGTATTAGATATGACCTCAGCAGAAATTATCGAGTTCCTGCCTAAGTTCCTTGTTAGAGCACAGAAGAGATTTGACCAGTTCTATGCAACCGGTCAGTTCACTCTTGCTGACTAGCGCTTAGAAGAGTAGACCGCATATCCCCTAGCTGACACGGTCAACTTTAGAGACTTAGAGATCTTGGTTGGCTTAGTAGCACCAAGAGCGTAATAGGTTCCAGCTGTTGTTGGGATTGTCACAGTCTGCTTAGTGCCAGACATATTGATTACCGTGAATACTCGGTTGGTTCCTCTAGTTCTAACAAAAGCCATCACTTCGTAGTTGTCTGTCTCAAGGAAATCAATCTTGCCCCCTGATGTTCCTGCCCATAGGGCAGGGTTATTGAGTTTGATTGAATTCAGTGCTGTGTAGAGGGCTGTTCTAGATTTACCGCTAGTTGCATATGAAGCCCAGTCAATTGGATCCTTCTCAAAGAACTGCAACTGCTTATCTAGACCAACCTCTTGACCGTTATATAGAAGTGGCATGCCAGGCAATGTGTAGGTCAAGACCGCCATAGCGTTCTCTGCTTTACCGTAGTCAGCCTGAACAGTTGAAGTCCAAGAGTTCTCATCGTGGTTAGTGATGAAGTTCAAAGGGTAAGAACCCTTCGGGTAGATATAAGACTGAGTTTGAATCAAGTTATACAGGGCAGCTGAAGAACCAGTTCCTTCAGATATCGCTTTTAGAGCTGGTTTCAAACTCCAGTTGTAGTTAGCAGTGAAAGCATTTTCTAGAAGGTTTGTTGATGAGCCATCTTCAGCAAGCATGAACAACTTCTTTGATTTAGCTAGTTCTGTTGTTGCTTCTTCCCAAAAATCTGCTGGCACCATTCCAGCCGCATCACATCTAAAGCCATCAATATCAAAGTTGACTACCCAATACTTCATCGCTGAAATCATGGCTCTGCGCATGTCTTGATTATTGAAATTCAGATCCGCAACGTCATTCCAGTTCGTGCCAGGTGGAATAACGATGTTGCCATTTACCTTTGTATACCATTCAGGGTTAGTTGTAATCCATGAGTGATCCCACGCAGTGTGGTTAGCTACCCAGTCAATAATGATGTGCATGCCCTGTGCATGAATTGCTTTAACCAAGGCTTTGAATTCTGCTGCTGTTCCATATTCTGGATTCACAGCACGGTAGTTAGAGATTGAATATGGAGAACCTAGAGAACCTAGTTTTCTTGTCTTACCAATCGGCTGGAAAGGCATCAGCCATAAAGTATTGACTCCCATTTTCTTGAGTCTTGGTAGAGCCTTGGTAACAGAAGTGAACTTAGAGTTCGAACTGAACTGCCTAACATTCACTTCATAAAGGTTTGTTGACTTAGCCCAGGTAGGAACCCCATCATTAGGCGCTGCATTTGCAACTCCAGTTGGAATA
>JBJOQP010000041.1:0-6459 GCA_046049845.1 Actinomycetota bacterium | reverse complement strand
TGGCTAATTCGCCAATAATTCGTTGGATTCTCAGGGCTAGAGGTCTGTATTCCTCTTTTTGGATGGTGATTGAGGTGTCAGGGAAGGTTATGTCCAGGGTTCTTGAATAAGGAACAACTAGCTTGGCGTTTTGAAGCTGCTGACCAATTCTCATTGCAAACTTGCGAGTTCCTGAGCCATCGATAACTGTAATTGGTGTGCTGAGGTCTACTCCATTGACAACATTCTTAGTTGGGGTTGGAGTGGAAAGAGCACTAACAGCAGATTGAAGACCTAGGTAACCGCCACCGCTTAGAACAGCTGATGCAATAGTGAGAACTAAGAATGACTTCCAGCGATCTTTGCCAGTACGACGAGCACGATGTCTACCGACGTGTTTGTAGTCGGCTTTCAGCAGATCAATTGAATCCGCATTCTTTGGCTTTGCCATTTAGTGGCTCCTCGTTTTGAACTAACTGCTCTATATTAGTTTTCTAACCTGTGATTTCCCTAAGAAGGCAATAATGACCGAACGTAAAGTTGAAAAGACTGAAGAGCAGTGGCGTCAGGAACTGACTGAATTCGAATATCACGTGCTTCGTGAAGCAGGGACAGAGCGTGCCTTCACCGGTGAGCTCCTAAATGAGGAACGCAAGGGAACCTTCCGCTGCCGAGGTTGCAGTGCTGAGCTATTTACTAGCACCACCAAGTTTGATTCACACTGTGGCTGGCCAAGCTTCTATGAGCCTAAAGAAGATCACGCGGTCGAGCTAAGAGAAGACAATAGTCACGGCATGAAGAGAGTTGAAGTTCTATGCCGAGCTTGTGGATCTCACCTAGGACATGTCTTTGAAGACGCTCCTCAGACTCCAACTGGAGATCGCTTCTGTATCAACTCTGTAAGCATCACTTTCGACGCTGAGTAGCAATTGACTAAAAGAGCGCTCATCGTCATAGACGTTCAAAAAGGCTTTAGCCTTTTGGATGTGAAGGGTGAGAGAAATAATCCCCAATGTGAAGAAAACGTTGAAAGACTTATTGCTGCATTTAGAGAAGCTCAACAACCAATAGTTTTCGTGAAACACAATTCAGTTTTGCCAACCTCAGTTCTACGCCCAGGTCAAGAAGGCAACGACTTCAAGGACATCATCACAGGAGAACCAGATCTTCTGGTCACTAAGACTGTGAACTCAGCTTTCTACGGTGAACCTGATCTCCATGCTTGGCTCAAAGGCAACCAAATAGATGCAGTTGCTATTTGTGGGATTCAAACCAACATGTGCTGTGAAACAACTGCTCGTATGGCAGGCAACCTTGGCCTAGATACCTGGTTTGTCTTGGATGCAACCCATACCTTCGCCAAGACTGCCAATGGCGTCAAGATTTCAGCTGAAGAACTATCCAGAACTACTGCCGTGAACCTGTCTGGCGAGTTCGCTACCGTCCTATCAACTGAAGAAGCCATCGCCCAAATCCGCTAAAAACTAGCAGGGCGTTGGTATCTTGAGAGCATGAAAGAATTCGACAGCGAGAAGCTGAAAAAGAAAATTAACAAAAAAATCAATAAGAAGGTTGGCAAGAAGAAAGCCGTGAACATCGAAGTAAACAAGAAGTCAGGTGGCTTCGCGTATTTCCTTGGTTTCATCGGAGCAGCCATTTTCTATGTCTCAACAGCACCAGATTTCTGGGCTGGAGCACTAGGTCTAATCAAGGCAGCTCTATGGCCAGCATTCCTGGTCTATGCAGCACTGAACGGTCTAAACGCCTAACTTAAACAGATAAACCTCCCTTTCGGGAGGTTTTCTGGGGCCGACCAGGGGACTCGAACCCCTAACCCTCGCATTACAAGTGCGATGCGCTACCAATTGCGCCAGGTCGGCTAGGACACTAGGTCCGAAGAAAAGTTTAGCGTTTATTCGGCTTGTGTTTTACAAAATTGTGAAAAAAGTAGCCGGCTCCTAAGAGCCGGCTACTTTTCTTATAAAGTTCTCGCCTACTTCTTGTGTGTTTCGAAGAACTGAGCGAAACGTGCTGGGTTGGCTAGGTTTTCTAGCTTTCCTTCCCAGTCGTATAGATTTCCGTTGACTAGCACGTATGGAGTTCCACCAGGAACTTCAGTGCCTGTCACAGCTGGCTGGCTAAATGCCTCAGCGGTTCGGTTCTCGATGTACTTTGAGTAACGCTTCTGATCAATACAGTTGGTCATCTCAGCGTTGATCTCGACTCCTGCAGCAGCCAGGGTACCCTTCAATTCAGAATCGTTAGGCCCAGCAGTGTTTTCTTCTGGCTGGTTTGCATATAGAGCAGTGTTCACATCAAAGAACTTCTCAGGCTGTGAGTTAGCTACACAAAGTGCAGCATTCGTGGCTCTCGAAGAGTATTCGTTTAGAGACTGGCCATCCAAGAAGGAGATCGGGTGGAACTCAATGGTTGCTTCTCCAGAGTCAACCCAAGACTTAATCTGGCTTGCGTTTGGATCTTCGAAGTACTTACAGATTGGACACTGGTAGTCCTGGTAAATGACAATCTGGTTGCCCTTTTTAGCTTCGTCAGTCTTGGTTGGAAGCAAGTCTTTACCGATCAAAATACCGCCAAGTTCGGTTGTGTTGGCTGGAACCTTCTTAGCATTTTCAGCGTTGGTGTTGGTTGTGTTTGCAACAGTGATTCCACCAACGATAACTCCAGCAACAACTCCAGCACTAGCGGCAATAACGCCGATAGTGGTTAATAGACGCTTGAGCTTGTCTCCCTTAGCTCGCTTTTCTCTGAGTTCACGGGCCTTGGCTCTTGCTTGTTCACGCTGTTCTGATCTAGTTGGACGCGGAGTCTGGTTCATATATTCACCTTTAGCTATATCTGGACGAAATGGGTAAATACCCAAAAGCATAGGTTTCCTAGTCTAAACGACTCCCCAGCAATGTAATAATAGGAATAGCCTGAGCAACCGCTCAGACCACTAATTCACTACGGATCGTGCGGCTCGTTCCTGCCGCTGAAGGAGTAATACCATGGCATCAGTGACTTTTGATAAAGCCACCAGGATCTACCCGGGCGGAACTCGCCCAGCAGTTGACCAAATTGAGTTGACTGTCAAGGACGGAGAATTTCTAGTTCTCGTCGGTCCATCAGGTTGTGGAAAGACCACAACTCTACGTATGCTAGCTGGCCTTGAAGAGGTCAACGAAGGTCGCATCTTGATCGGTGACCGCGACGTAACCCAGGTTCCACCAAAGGACCGCGACATTGCGATGGTTTTCCAGAACTACGCTCTATACCCACACATGACCGTTGCAGAAAACATGGGCTTTGCACTAAAGATTGCCGGTGTTAAGAAGGACGAGCGTGCAGCACGTGTTCTAGAAGCTGCAAAGCTTTTGGATCTTGAACCATACCTAGACCGTAAGCCAAAGGCTCTTTCTGGTGGTCAGAGACAGCGTGTTGCTATGGGTCGTGCGATTGTTCGTAAGCCAGAAGTATTCCTTATGGATGAGCCGCTATCAAACCTTGATGCAAAGCTTCGTGTTGCAACTAGAACTCAGATCGCTTCACTTCAGCGTCGTCTAGGTGTAACAACTGTTTACGTTACTCACGACCAGGTTGAAGCTATGACCATGGGTGACCGCGTTGCAGTTCTAAAGGATGGAATCCTGCAGCAGGTTGACACCCCTCGTGCACTTTACGAGCGTCCAGCTAACGTATTCGTTGCAGGCTTCATCGGTTCTCCTGCGATGAATCTACTAACACTAAACATCACCGCTGGTGGAGTTAAGTTCGGTAACTCAACAATCAAGATTGACTCTGCAGTTCTTTCAAAGACTAAGGAGAAGTCAGTAACTGTTGGTCTTCGTCCAGAAGATCTAGTTGTTACAAAGAGTGACGGTATCGAAGTTGAAGTTGACGTCATTGAAGAACTAGGTGCAGATGCATTCCTATACGGTTCAGCAGTTATCGACGGCAAGAAGACCGACGTAATCGCACGTATCGGTTCAATCAGCTCACTACGTTCAGGTGACAAGGTATTCCTAAAGCCTCAGGGCGGAATCACCCACCTATTCGACGTAAAGAGCGGTGCTCGTCTAAACAACGACGTTCCAGCAACAGCCAAGAAGGTAGCAGCTGAGAAGCCTGCTGCAAAGAAGGTTGCAGCTAAGCCAGCTGAGAAGAAGGTTGCAGCAAAGCCTGCAGTCAAGAAGCCAGCAGCTAAGAAGACCAAGTAGTTAAAACTAAAAAGCCCCGGCCATTAGGTCGGGGCTTTTTTACTTTAAGTTCTTATTTGATGTTTTTGATTCGTGCTTTGGATACTTCATACAAAGCAACAGATGCTGCGATTCCAGCATTTAGAGATTCAGTGTCTCTAGCAATTGGAATAGAAAGAATTGCATCACAGTTCTCTTGAACTAGACGAGAGAGACCCTTTCCTTCGCTACCGATAACTAGAAGAAGTGGTTCGTTACCTAGCTTGAATGTTGGTAGAGACATGTCTCCCCCACCATCAAGACCAACAACGAATAGTCCGCGCTTCTGGAATTCTTTGATAGTTGAGTTCAAGTTAGCTGCCAGTGCAACTGGGACTCTAGAGGCAGCTCCGGCAGATGTCTTCCATGCTGATGCAGTAACACCAACAGATCGACGCTGCGGAACAATTACTCCCTGACCACCGAACGCAGCAACAGATCTAATGATTGCTCCTAGGTTTCTAGGGTCTGTAATTCCATCAAGGGCTACTAGTAGTGGCTTCTGACCTCTAGCTAGGATCTTGTCTAGCAACTCACTTGGGTGCTGGTAGTTATAAGGAGGAACCTGAAGAGCAATACCCTGGTGGACAGCATCGTGACCTGTCATACGATCCATCTCTGGACGAGTAACTTCACCAACAGAGATACCTCTTGAGTTTGCTAGCGAGATCGCTTCTTTAACTCGGTCATCCATTTCAATACGTGCAGCAATGTATAGAGATGTTGCAGGAACCTTTGCTCTTAGAGCTTCTAGAACCGAGTTACGACCTGAAAGAACTTCTCCAGATTCGGCAGCCTTTTGAACTCTTCTACCTGAACGTGCTGCTCCTCCAGCATTACCTGCTGTTCTTGAGCCAGGTGCTAGAAACTCACCCTTCTTAGTAGTAAGAGCAGAACCTGGCTTAGCCTTAGCAACTCTTGGAGTTACCGCTGCTTTGCGTTCTCTGAGTGCCTTAGCTTTAGCGGCTGGGTGATACTTACGGTCTTCAGCCTTAGGGGTGGGGCCACGACCTTCTAGTGCCTGACGGCCCTTACCTCCGGTGCCAACCTTAGGAGCTCCTTTAGAGCCACCCTTCTTAGCCTTTGCTGCGCCTGGACGGCCTGGTTTCCTAGCCATTAAAACTCCACATCGTTATGTCTTTCATGTCTTTGAGCGTTACGCCCAACTCTTCTAGCTCAACCCTGATTGCATCGGCTTGAGCAAAATCTTTAGCCAGCTTGGCTTCTTGTCTCTTCTGGATCAAGGCTTCAACTTGCCTTGAGAATTCTTCGCTATAAAGGGGTTCTTGGTAGGCAAATGTCAGCCCTAAAACATTAACCATAGCTTTGACTTGTTCAACACATAACTTTAGAGCATCTTGGTCATTGCTATCGAAAGCTGTGTTTCCGGCTCTAACTCTCTCATGTATTACCGCTAATGCACCCGGAACATTTAGATCTGAGTCCATGGCCGCTTTGAATTCTTCAGGGATGTAGCTGTAATCAACTTCAATTCTTCTAGTTTCAGTGGTCCTCTTTAGGAATCCAGTGATTCGATCTAGTGCTGCCTGAGCATCTCTGATTGAAGTCTCCGAGTAATCAAGGTTTGATCTGTATTGAGCGGATAGTAGCCAATATCTGATTGCTCCCCAGCTACCAGCTGCAGTTAGCTGTTCAACTGAAACTCCATTGCCTAAGCTCTTGGACATCTTGTTGCCATTGATTGTGACAAGAGCATTGTGTAGCCAGAAGTTAGCAAAACCATCCCCTGCTGAACTTGATTGAGCAAGTTCATTCTCATGGTGAGGGAAACGAAGGTCTAGCCCACCACCGTGAATATCAAATGACTCGCCTAAGAAGTGCTTTGCCATAGCAGAGCATTCAATATGCCAACCAGGTCTAGCTAATCCCCAAGGAGTTTTCCAACTTGCAGTTTCTGGTTCTTCAGGTTTGTGAGCTTTGAATAACGCAAAGTCATTTGGAGATCTTCTGCCATGGCTGACTTCAGTTTCGCCTTCCATGTTTTCAAGCTTCTGATTAGTTAGCTCACCATAGTTAGGCCAAGAAGAAGTATCAAAGAAAACATTCGCACTGCCATCTTCTGATTGGTAGGCATGGCCTAGATCAATCAACTTAGAAACAAGAGCAATCATGTCCTCGATATGTTCTGTTGCATGAGGCTTATGCGTGGGTTCTAGAATTCCTAGCTTCTCGTAGGCATCATCGAAGGTTGCTTCAACTTCTTTGGCAAACTCACGCCAATCAC
>JBJOQP010000040.1:0-6574 GCA_046049845.1 Actinomycetota bacterium | reverse complement strand
GATTAGTCCAGCAGCAAATACTAAAGAGTCACCGGTGATAAATGGGATGAAAGCACCAATGAGCAAACCGGTTCCAGCAAATACCAGACCCCATACGGCTAGATAGAAAAGTGTCGCGCCTAAGTTAGGGAACCAGCCTGCAATTTCTTGGCTTATAGATGCGTGAAATACAGTTGGCAATTACGGCTTTCCGTGCAGCATGATTTCATCAAGGCTCAAACGAACTCTTGGTGCAATCTCTCGTTCGTAAGCAGGGCCTTCAAGCTGTTCGGCTGGAGCTACTTTTCCAACTGCAATCAAAACCAATACTTCGTGGTTGTCATCAAGCTTTAGTAGTGAGTGAACCTCATCTTGAATGAAACCACCAATTTGGTGAGTGTGTAGACCAAGCTCTTGAGCCTGAACAACCATTAGGGCTGCTGCTAGTCCAGCATCATATTTGCGACCAGTAATTTCCTTACCGTCAGGCAATTCCTTTTGCACAGCAACAACAATCAGAGCTGATGCATCTGGTGCCCAAGCCTGGTTGAAACCAGTAAGGCCCTTTTCGCATAGTTCTTTGTGTAGATCGTCATTTCTACTGATAAATGCGAATCTCCATGGCTGAAGGTTGTTTGCTGAAGGTGCCCAGCGACCAGCTTCAAGGATTGATAGAGCTTCGCTCTGAGTTAATAGGTAGTCACGTTCAAAAGATCTTGGGCTCCAACGTTCTGCTAGAACAGGAGCGAGAGGTGCAGCGGTAACGGCGATTTTGTTTGGTTGCATGCTCTAAGTCTAAACCCCAAGGGCTTTGGCTAAAGACTTGAGTAACCCGTCTACATCCTCTTGCTTGGTGTCCCATGCACACATCCAACGAACCTGACCTAGGTTGTAATCCCAGATGTAGAACCAGTAGTCCTTTTGAATCTCTGGAATCAGTTCCATCGGGATAATCGGGAAAACAGCATTGGCTTGAGTTGGGTTTGGAACACTAACTCGTCCGTTTGATTTAGCCGCTAGTTCTCTAACTCCAGCATCAAGTGCTTGAGCCATAGCATTTGCATGTCTTGCACTCTTGATTGCTAGGTCATCTTTTAGGAGTCCGATGAGTTGAACGCTAACGAATCTCATCTTGCTTGGTAGCTGCATAGATGTTTTTCTCAAGTAAGGCAGGCTATGAGCCAACTCTTTGCTGTTGATCACAACAACAGCTTCTGCAGCTAATGCACCAATCTTGGTTCCACCAAAGCTAACTAGGTCAACACCAACATCGGTTGTGAATTCTTTGAACGTTGCATTCAAAGCAGCTGCCGCGTTAGAGAGTCTTGCCCCATCCATGTGTAGCCTCAAGTTGTTCTCATGAGCAAAGTCAGCAAGTGCTTTGATTTCAGGAATTGAGTAAAGGGTTCCCATCTCAGTGGTCTGGGTAATGCTAATCATCGCAATCTGAGATCTGTGAACTGAACCAATGTCAAATAGGTGTGGCTTGATTAGTTCTGGTGTGAGCTTGCCATCAGGTGTAGGCACTGTCCAAAGTTTGATGCCCGCCATCTTCTCTGGAGCACCACCCTCATCGCTGTTGATGTGGGCAGTCTCTGCACAAATGACAGATTCCCAAGGCTTCAGCACTGATGAGATAGCAATTACGTTTGCACCTGTTCCATTAAAGACAGGGAAGACTTCAGCTTCCGCTCCAAATTGGTCTTTGAAAATCGCCTGTAGTTCAGCAGTTACAAAGTCATCTCCATAGGCACGTTCGTGACCTTCATTGACGCTTTGCATTAGTTTAAACAGGCTCGGATGAACTCCTGCATAGTTATCGCTAGCGAAACCACGCCATATCTTGCGATCTTCTAAGGCCATCTCTTACTCCTGCTCAATTGGTTTTACTACTCTATATTGCCCTTGGCATCTATTCGAGTGTGGCGATAGTTGTAATGCACTTGGCTACCAGAACAGTGAGTCTGGATCTATGGATGCTTCCTTGAGCTGCTCATAATCAAGAATCAGACATTCGATGCCCCTATCCTCAGCAAGAGTTCTTGCCTGGGGCTTGATCTCTTGAGCTGCAAATATGCCTCTCACTGGAGCAAGAGCTGGATCTCTATTCATTAGTTCTAGGTATCTAGTGAGTTGTTCAACGCCATCAATCTCACCGCGTCTTTTGATTTCAATGGCAACGCTTTGTCCATTTGAATCCTTAGCCAAGATATCCACTGGACCAATTGGAGTCAGATATTCTCTTCTGACAAGCATTGAACCTTCACCAATGATTTCAATTTGAGCTGCCATCAGTTCTTGAAGATGAGCCTCAACACCGTCTTTGATTAGACCTGGGTCTTTTCCCAGTTCATGGTTGATGTCGTTATGAATTTCAAAGATTTGTATCCAAAGAATGTCTGCAGTCTTTGCCTGGCTCACTCGCCAAATCTCTTTGACTCCCAAGCCAACTTGTTCTTCATCTGGTTCGTGCACCGAGTAATTACAGGGTGGGTTCATCCAGTTCAGAGGTTTATAGGAACCAGTTTCACTATGGATAAGGATGCTTCCATCGCCTTTAAGCATCAAGAGCCTTCTGGCTTTAGGAAGGTGTGCTGTGAGCCTGCCCGCATAATCAACTGAGCAGTCAGCAATGACTAAACGCATGGTTACCTTTTAGGAAGTTTCTTTTCGATTTCTTCCAGACGAGAAATTAGGTGAGACAGAGACTGGTCTTGGTGATCCAAGTGTTTTTGGATCTTCACTGCTTCATCTAATACAGCGGCAGCATCCTCATAGGTCATCACAGCTCTCTTCTCAGCTGCTGCAGCCTGGATGTTTTGTCCAACAATGATGATTGGCAAGAGGACTAGTTGTAAGAAGGTCTGGGCTATCCAGCCAACGATAAGAACTAAATTGCCGGACATGATCACCGCTGGCAGGCTCACCAAAGTCAATCCAAAGAATATGTAAGCTGCCCACATTGTTCCAACGCGCTTGGTAATTGCTAGGCCTAGTTTTTGATTGAGAGTCCTTGGCCCTGCGTCAGAAAGAATCTCCTCGGAGTTTGCAGCCTTGTGCTTCTTTCGATCAGCAATGTGTGGATGAGGTTTATAGTCAAACTTTGCCTTAGGAGCATTGGTTGCCATTTAGGACTCGATTTCTAGCTTCATTCCAACAGGTGCTGTTGTGACTGCCTTGACCTGAATTCTTTGAACGGTGTGACCAAGTTGCTCTTCAACTTTCTGCTTTAGAGCAGTCGGCTCAATCTCCACATAGTCGGTGGACAAACTAAATCTTTGTGACACTCGCGCAGGAAGCACTCTTGGGTGATCAACTACGTAGACAGCAATTACTAGTAGAACTGCGTAAAGAGTCTGAACAGGTAGGTCGTATGCAGGAAGACCTAGAGTCAATCCCATAGCAAGGGCAACCAATAGATAAACAATTTCTGTCCAACCTAGAGTTGTTGATCTAAGGCGGAAGATAGAGATAACGCTGAACAGAGCAAAACCGACACCGATTGAGATTGTGAAAGTACCCAACGCTCCACCAAGAACAAAGAGTGTGATGTTGATAAGGCAAATAGCCACAAACACATCTCTGCGCTTGTGTCTTCTATAGAAGAACACGTAAGACACAAGGTAAAGCAAAACTAGGTTAATGCTGAGAGTTGCCAGCAAGAGTGGGTAATCAATTGGGGTCATAATGCTAGATTAGCCCACATGGTTATAAACAAAGGTGTAAGAAGACTCGTTGCAGCAACCACAGCATTGGTTGTGGCCTCAGCCCTTCTAGTTTCACCAGCCCAAGCAGCTAGCACGCTAAAGACAACTGACTTTTATAACCCACTCAAGATTTTGAGAATTGACCTTGATCTTCCTCAACTAACTGTTGATGCTCTAAACAACAGAAGTACCTACAAGATCTACCAACCAGGTGCAGTAACCATGTCTGTTGATGGTAGAAGTAGCGGATTACTCGACATGGAAATCCGCCTCAAAGGATCTACCTCCATCCAAAAGCTGAGCGAAACTCCTAGCTTCAAGATTCTGTTTCCTAAAGGTCCAGCAGGTAATGGGTACCTAGGACTTAGAAGATTGACCTTGAACGCTATGACTCAAGACGGTAGCAAGCTGCACGAGTACGGTGCATACGCGCTGTTCAATGCAATGGGAGTCCCAGCCTCAAGGACTGGCTGGGCAAGAGTTTACGTCAATGGTGTTGACCGTGGTCTGTACCTGAATGTTGAACAACCTGATGAGAACTTTGCGGCTAAGAAGTTCAAGGACATTACCCAGCACATATACGAAGGCATCGCCCTCAAGGATCTAAAGGTTGGGAACGATGACGGAGATAACCTCACCGGAGCATTTCCTGCAGACTATGGCTGGAAAGTCACTCCTAACAAGAATGACCTAAAGAGATTGATTTCGGTTGCGAACTACTCAGACCCAGCGACTTGGTACAAAGGGTTGGAAACTATCACCGATAGACCTGCTCTTATAAAGTTCATGGCAACGGAAGGTTTCTTGGGCCACTGGGATGGCTACACCGGACCAATCATCAACAACTACTTCATTAGAAGCAGCACCAGAGGTAAGTTCACCTTTATTCCTTGGGGTGTGGACCAGACCTTTGGCGAGGACCGAAAGACCGTTCAAGTAGGCGACTCATTCATTACCCCGCTCTTGTCAAAGACTTCTAAGCACCCTTGGCAAACAAAAGAAACTGCTAGAGGAAGCTTGTATGTGAAGTGCATTGCATACACACCTTGCAGAACTGCATATCTAACTGAACTGAAAGCTGTTTCAGCAATGGCGACAAAGATGAAGTTGAGCACGCTGATGAAGTCAGCCGCGAAACTAATCGATCCTGTCCTAAACGCTCAATACAAGAACAGACCTGATCTTTTTGCCAACATTGCTCCAGAGCAAACTCGCACATACTCATTCATCACAGCAAGACAAAAAGAAGTTGCTGCTTTGATGACTAAGTACAAGATCAAGTAGCCAGTAACTCAGGACTCTACTTGACTGAGAGCTCCGAACACATAGCGTCTATGTTCGACCTGATTGCCCTAATAGCTTCACCATACTGAGCCAACTTAGCTTCGTTGTCTGGTTCAGTGATTACCAAAGACAAGTACTCGATTGACAGATCCGAGAAGCTGTTGAACTGGGCCTTCAATTCCTTTGACCCACTCTTACTAGAAATTAAGCGAACGTTAGAAACATAGGTTTCTACCTGATCGTCATATTCAGGAAGAGGTAGAGCTGAATAATCTACACAGGCATTTCGGTCAGCATCTATAGCTGAAGCATTACTGAAGCCAATAAGGCTGGTTATCGCTAAAACCAGTAGGGCCACACCTGCATAGATGAGGTATCTATTTCTTAGATGCTTAGGTAGTCTCTCCGGGTTGGTTGCACCTTTGAATACCAGCGCTGCTCTTACGTTTATCGCAACGGAAAGGACGGTGAGGATCAGAATCATCCACAGCAGTTGGGTTGAGTTGAATCTAAGCAGGCTATAAAGAGCTTGAAAGACTTCAAAGAAACTTTGTTTTGGGTACTTTGCAGCAATTGGGATGACCATCACAACAGGTAGCACCAGTAGAACTGCTGCAGGAATCAAACTCAACCAGAACTTAATCTTGTGATGAATCTTGGTTGCTGACAAACCTGCGGTTATGAGGTTCAGAATGAAGAATGAGAAGTAGATACCAATAATGACTTCAAGAGTCTGTTTGTAGTCTGCGTAATCTTCGATGTCTATGGCAGTTAGATATTCGCCCAGAGGAAACCAGTAACTCATGGGCCAGATAAGGAGTATCGAGCTTAGAGTCAGGAGAAAGCCTGCTCTTAAGTGTTTGATTCGGTCGCCCACACAATCTCCTTCAACGCAAACCCAGCCTAACCCCGCAATACCGACAAGCCTGACATCGCAATGGCAGAATGGACCTGATGGAAAATCTAAATGGAAAAACAGCACTTATCACCGGAGCTAGCTCAGGGCTTGGAGAAGCGTATGCCCTCAAACTTGCTTCTCTTGGAGTGAAAGTAATTCTTGTTGCCCGCAGAGCAGATCGACTAAGAACTCTTGCTGATCGAATCACTGCAGAGCATGGAATCTATGCTGCGAGCGTTCTGCCGATGGACCTAAGTTCTAAAGATGCTGCATCGACGCTGGCGAATGTTCTTAAAGGTCGCGGAACACAGATTGACATCCTTGTGAACAATGCTGGTTTCGGTAAGACAGCGGAATTCATCAAAGAGAAAAACAAATTCATAGTTGATGAACTAACTGTCAACGTAAGCACACTTGTTGAACTAACACACGCATTCTTGCCAGGCATGGTTGAGCGTAAGGATGGAATCGTAATCAACATCGCTTCAACAGCTGCATTCCAGTCACTGCCTTACATGGCCGTCTATGGTGCAACCAAAGCATTTGTACTTTCCTTCACAGAATCTCTTTGGGGTGAAACTAAGAACACTGGAGTGAAGGTTCTAGCGGTATGCCCTGGTCCTACAGCCACTGAATTCTTCGATTCAAACGGCAACTCTCCCGCTCTAGGAAAGTTCATCAGATCATCTCAGAACGTTATTGACAG
>JBJOQP010000039.1:0-6672 GCA_046049845.1 Actinomycetota bacterium | reverse complement strand
AGTTAAAGTTCTTAGGAATGCTTCTTCTTCAGCCAAAACTGTTGTGTTGATTCTCTTGTATTCAGTTTCAAGCTCTGGATAAGCATCAACCATCGCGTTTTTGGAAGTAAGAAATAGTTTTCCAAATACAGGTTCGTTCACACCTAGAAGGCGCATTGCACGAACTGTTCTGCGAAGGAGGCGGCGAAGAACATAACCACGTCCGTCGTTGCCAGGAGAAACTCCATCGCCAATAAGCATCAGAGCGCTTCTAACGTGGTCAGCAACTACGCGAAGTCTTACGTCATCATCTTCATTGGCACCATATGTCTTGCCAGCCAGCTCTGCCGCTAAATCAAGAACAGGTCTGACCTGATCAATTTCATATAGGTTTTCAACACCCTGCATTAGGAATGCAACACGTTCAAGACCCATTCCGGTATCGATGTTCTTGCTTGGCAGTTCTCCAAGGATTTCAAAGCTGTCTTTTCCTGAACCTAAACCACGCTCGTACTGCATAAACACGAGGTTCCAGATTTCGATGTAGCGGTTCTCATCAGCTTCCGGTCCGCCTTCGGCACCATACTCAGGTCCTCTGTCGAAATAGATCTCAGAGCATGGACCAGCAGGTCCTGGTTGACCGGTTGACCAATAGTTGTCAGCCATACCGCGCTTTTGAATTCTCTCTAGAGGAATTTCCGAAAGCTCAAGCCAAAGAGCAATTGACTCATCGTCATCTTGGAAGACAGTTGCCCAGAGCTTGTCCTTAGCAAGACCTAGTCCACCATTGTCAACAGGAGATGTTAGAAACTCCCAAGCGAATGCAATTGCATCGCGCTTGAAGTAATCACCAAAGGAGAAGTTTCCATTCATCTGGAAGAAAGTTCCGTGACGAGTGGTCTTACCGACTTCTTCAATGTCTAGTGTTCTCACACACTTCTGGACGCTAGTTGCACGCGCGTAAGGAGCTGGCATCAGGCCAGTCATGTAAGGAATGAACGGAACCATTCCGGCAACAGTAAAAAGTAATGAAGGATCTTCGCTAATTAGCGAAGCACTAGGAACGACAACGTGATCTTTGCTCTCAAAGAAATCAAGCCATCTTTTTTTGATTTCTGCGGTTTTCATTTGGCAGATCTAGGCTTTACAGTCTTAGAAGCTTTAGCCTCTTGCTCTTTGTAACCTTCTGAGACTGCGTTAGCAAAAGTCTTGATCTTGTCTCCAGTTTGATTCAGAGCCTGTTTTGTTTGAGGGTTCGCTTCAATTTGACGAGCCAGGAAAACTCCTGCAGCAATACCTGCGATGAAGACAAATGTCTTTCGCATTTGGTTACTTCTTCTTCCCAAGGAAAGAACTAACAGTTTTCACAACTTCACCCATGCGAGCAAGCGGACCTGCCACGTTGTTGGTGAAGGAAGTGATCATTGAGTTAAGGTTGCTAGTTGCGTCAACAACGTTGTCAGTAATGACGTCAATCTTTTCTAACTGTTTGTTAGTTAGCTTGGTTGTTTCAGTTAGTTCAACTAGAAGAGGGCCAACGGTCTCTCCAGTTTCACGAATGGTTGCAGAGGCAGCATCTAAGAGTTTGGAAACTTTGATTAGAACTAGTACCAAGAAGATAACTAGAACTGCAAAAGCACCCGCCCAAATCAGAGCTGCAACATCTGCACCATTCATGACAATGTCCTTATCGACTAGCGAGCTGCGTAGTACTCAACAACAAGCTGTACTTCACAGGTAACTGGAACTTCTGCACGCTTTGGACGACGCACAAGTGTTGCCTGTAGCTTGTCTAGTTCAACTGATAGGTATCCAGGAACTGGAGGTAGAACGTCTACGTGTCCACCAGCAGCTGCAACCTGGAAAGGCTCAGTTACTTCGCTCTTTTCAGCAACGTGGATCATCTGACCAACCTTGACGCGAGCAGAAGGACGGTCAACACGAAGACCATCAACAAGAATGTGACGGTGAACAACCATCTGACGTGCCTGTGCCATTGTGCGTGCGAAACCTGCACGGTGCACTAGAGCGTCAAGACGCATCTCTAGAAGCTCTACTAGGTTTTCACCAGTTAGACCCTCGATACGCTTTGCATCGTTAAAAGTCTTGCGAAGCTGTGCTTCACGAATTCCGTATTGTGCGCGAAGTCTCTGCTTCTCGCGTAGACGAACAGCAAAGTCGCTATCGGTCTTACGCTTGGTGCGACCATGCTGACCTGGAGCGTACGGACGCTTCTCCATGTACTTTGCGGCTTTAGGGGTTAGGGCGATGCCCAATGCACGAGACAAGCGAGTCTTGCTTCGTGTTCTAGTTGTTTTAGACACGTATTCCTTTCAAAGAATGCATAAGTTGAAATAAGTTTTGTGCCCGGTGCAAAACGGCTAAATGAAATGCACTCACCGTTTTACTGGAACTCAGCCATGAACATCAGTAAGGTCGGCAACCTGTCAATCCTAACGGTTTAGGGCTGTTTTTGCCACAAGCCTTTAGAGGTTCTTCCGAAGACTCGAAATCTTGAGGAATCTCTCCAGCAGAGTTGATTCAAAGCCGTTTGCTTTAGCTGAGTAATAAGACTTCTTACCATCACCCTCAGGAAGATAGAGCTGAGAAGAAAGGCTGTTTTCATGATCGTGAGGATATTCGTACTCCAAATCACCCTTGTTTAGGCTTGAAGACCTCAAATGGCTAGGTACAGAAGGTGTAAAACCTGCCTGGACGTCAGCAATGGCAGTGTTTATGGCTAAATAAGCGCTATTCGACTTAGGTGCCAGTGCAAGGTAAATGGTGGATTCCGCTAGGGGGATTCTCCCCTCAGGCATACCTATTTGAGCCACAATAGCCATTGTTGAGTTGGCAATTGTTAGGGCTGATGGGTCGGCCAGCCCAATGTCTTCGGCAGCCAAAATCACCAATCTTCGGGCAATAAACCTTGGATCTTCCCCGCCAACTAGCATTCTGGCTAGCCAGTGCAGTGCTGCGTCTGGGTCACTGCCTCGAACTGACTTAATAAAGGCACTAATGATGTCGTAGTGCTGATCCCCTGTCGCGTCATACCTAGCCAAAGCTGAAGCCATTGCTGGAGCAACGTCAGATTGTCCTATTTCTGTGCTTCCAGATCTAGAAACGGCTTGGGAAATCGCTTCTAGTACAGTCAGAGCCTTTCGAGCATCTCCCCCAGATTTCCTAGCAATTTCAGCTATTGCCTCATCGGACACCTGGAATTTAGCATTCAGGCCTCGTTCGTCCTTGATTGCTCTCTCGAGAATTTCCTTGATTTCTTGATCTTTTAGCTCAGACAAACTCATCAAGCTGGCTCTTGAGACCATTGCTGAGGTCAAGGCGTAGAGAGGATTCTCAGTTGTTGCTCCAATTAGGACAATTTCTCCATTTTCAACAGCCAACAGGAGTGATTCTTGCTGGACCTTTGAGAAACGGTGGATTTCGTCGACAAAGACTAAAGCTGCACCCTTACCTTCTTGAATGAACGATCGGGAAGAATCCATAGCTTCCCGAAGGTCCTTGACAGTTGCATTGATGGCGCTGATTTCAATTAGTCTTCGGCCGCAGGTCTTAGCCAAGAGTCTGGCGATTGTGGTCTTTCCGGATCCTGGAGGCCCATAAAGCAAAATCGATGGAAGTGATTGCTCTGGCTTTGGGTTACTCAAGAATGCAGCCATCGGGCCTGCAGGATTAAGAGCAACGCCTTGGCCAACTACCTCAGACATGTTTGTTGGCCTCATCCGAGCCGCCAGTGGCATCCCGACTGGGTAATCAAAAAGATCTGAACTATTCACGCTTCAAGGCTAATCCCTCTTTGAACTCGTCTAATATCAATTTGTACCTAAAACGGAGGCAAAGTTGGCGAACAAGAAAAGTACAGAGATTCAGAACGCTGCCAAGAAAAGCTTGAAAAGCTTTGAGGAAAAGCAGAATGTAGTTGATCATCGAATCAAGCTACGCAGAGGAGACAACAAGCTTGCTCTTCTAGCAACTGCTGGTGCATTCGTAGTGGCTCTTATCGCTCAATACTCATACTTTGGATTTGGCCCAGGAGTTGCTAAAGACTTCTGTGTGACATTCACTCAAGAAGCACCAACTCCTAACGTGGACGGCAAGCCAATCGTAAACACAATCCCAGACGCAGCAATCTCTGAGTGCCGCGAGTGGACTGGTGTTCTAAAAATCAACAAGGCTGATCTAGGCATCACTCTTTACGGTAAGCAAGCTCCGCAGGCAGTTGCAAACTTTGTTGACCTAATTGGCAAAGGTTTCTACAACGAGGTCTCTTGCCACCGTTTGACAACTGCAGGAATTTTCGTTCTGCAGTGTGGTGACCCTAATGGAAATGGAACAGGTGGTCCTGGCTATAGCTTCGGTCCTATTGAGAACGTTCCTGTTGCTGAAGAAGGCAAGCAGCCAACATATAAAAAAGGTTTACTAGCAATGGCTAGAGGCGGAGATGACGCAAAGTCAATGGGAAGCCAGTTCTTCATCGTTTATGAAGACTCAGTCATTCCTAGCGACAAGGCAGGTGGCTACACTGTCTTCGGTGAAGTAACTACAGGTCTTGATGGCATCAATGACATCATTGCTGCTGGAGTTAAAGACGGATCTACCGATGGAAACCCAAAGATCAAAACCGTAGTTACAAGCATTACCGTTAAGTAGTTCCAACAATCAGGGAGTTAAAAGTGTCAGCATTGCAATTCGAGTTCGGTCGTGTAGACGAGACAGGTAACTTCTACGTCATCGACGGCGATTCAGAACGACTATTGGGTTCTCAGCCTGCAATGTCACTTGAAGACGCTCTTGCGTTCTACGTGAGAAAGTTCAATGATCTGGAATCAAACGTCAAACTGTTGGAACAAAGAGTCAAGGCAAAAGCTGATGCCAAATCTATTCAGAAATCTGCCGAGAAACTTACTGCAGACCTAGCTGAACCAGTTGCTATTGGTGACCTAGCTTCACTGAGAAGCCGCGTAGCTGCTGTTCTAGCTGGTCTTGGAGACCTACTAGCAGAAGCTAACGCTAAGCAAGCAGAACTTTCTGTTGAAGCTCTTGCTGCACGTGAAGCTATTGCCGTTGAAGCTGAGGCACTAGCTAGTAAGGATCCACAGAAGGTCAACTACAAAACTGGATCTGCAAAGATGCTTGAACTATTCAATGCATGGCAAGCACTTCAGAAGAGCTCAGTCAAAGTTCCTAAGGCTAAGGCAGATGAATTCTGGCAACGCTTTTCAAAAGCACGTAAGACTTTCGATGCAAACAAGCGTCAATTCTTCGCCACCCAGGATTCTCTAGTTAAGGCAAGCAAGAACGCTAAGGCTGAACTAGTCGGCAAGGCAGAAGCACTTGTTGAAAAAGGTGCCGAAGCAACAGCAGCATACAGAGATCTTCTTACTGCATGGAAGGCACTTCCAAAGACCAAGACCAAGTCTGATGACTCACTCTGGGCTAAGTTCAAAGCGGCAGGAGATGCGATCTACGCTGCAAAGACCGAAAAGATTGCAGCTGAAGAAGTCGAGTTCAGCGCCAACTTGAAGGCAAAGTTAGAACTCCTTGAAGAAGCAGAAAAGATTGACCCAACTAAGGATTTGGCTCAGGCAAAGTCTGCTCTTCAGGGTATCCAGGCTCGATGGGAAAAAGCTGGCAAGGTTCCTAGAGACAGCATTCGCAAGATTGAAGACCGCCTCAAGGCAGTTGAAACAAAGATTAAGAACGTTGAAGCAGAACTATGGAGAAAGTCGGACCCAGCAACTGTTGACCGCACTAATTCAGTTCGCTCTCAACTAGAGGCTTCAATTGCAAAGCTCCAGGCAGATCTAGAGCTCGCAAAGTCTTCAGGTGATGCTAAGAAGATTGCGGACGCGACCGATGCTCTTGAAACTAAGAAAGCTTGGCTAGCTGTAGTGATTGCTAACTCCTAGGAGTTACTAACTCTGTAAACGTCATAGACGTTGTCGATATTCCTAACGGAATTTAGTAAGCCCTCTAGTGCTGCTGGATTGCTCATCTCGAAGACAAATCTGCTCATCGCTACTCGGTCATCTCTAGTCGAGACAGATGCAGAAAGAATGTTTACGTGGTTCTCACTGAGCACTCGAGTAACGTCGCTCAGCAAACCACCTCGGTCAAGCGCTTCAATCTGAATCTGAACCAGGAACAAGCTTCTTGAGTTAGGTTCCCAACTAACTTCAATCAAACGCTCTGGTTGGTTTCGCAAATCAACTGAGTTCTTGCAATCGTTTCTGTGTACTGAGACTCCTGCAGATCTAGTAATAAAACCTAAGATTGCATCTCCTGGCACTGGAGTGCAGCATCGAGCCAGTTTAAACATCACATCTGCATCACCCCGAACTAGAACACCAGAGTCCCCCACACGCTTCAATGTGTTGGTGCTCAACTTTGTTGGTAGCTCAAATACTGCTTCTTCGGTGTACTCCTCGATAGATAGAGCGGCCGACATCTTTTCAACTACAGACTGTGCTGAGATGTTGCCATCTCCAACAGCTGCATACAAATCTGCTGGTTCTGAGAAACGAAGGTCACTGGTGATCTTCAAAAGAATGTCTGTGGCAAGGGCTCTCTGAATAGGAACGCTTTGCTTTCTAAGCGCCTTTGCAAGTAGGTCTTTACCACGCTCAATGGCGTCGTCTTTACGCTCAGCTGTGAACCAAGCTTTGATCTTGGACT
>JBJOQP010000038.1:0-6959 GCA_046049845.1 Actinomycetota bacterium | reverse complement strand
TGAGCAAACTCTTGAGAGTGCAGCTGCCGCAGCTGATGCTAGCGAGGACGAGAAGAAGAGCAAGGGTCTTATCAACTACTTGATGAGAGACCGTCACGGTTCTCCTTTTGAGCACACTTCAGTGACTTTCTATGTTCAGGCACCTATCTTCGTTTTCCGTGAGTTCATGCGTCACCGCATTGCTTCATACAACGAAGAATCAGGTCGCTACCGGGAATTGAACCCTGTTTTCTATGTTCCAGCTCCTGATCGCAACCTTATTCAGACTGGTAAGACTGGTCACTATGAGTTCCACCCTGGAACTGCAGAGCAGATTGCACTGGTTGAGCAAGAGTCTAGAAACATTTCAACTGTTGCCTACGAGTCATACAAGAGAATGCTTGAAGCAGGTATTGCTAGAGAAGTTGCTCGTATTGTTCTGCCACTAAACATTTACTCATCAATGTATGTGACCATGAACGCACGTGCTCTTATGAACTTCCTAAGTCTTAGAACTAAGCGTGAGGGAACTCACTTCCCTTCATATCCTCAGCGTGAAATTGAAATGTGTGCTGAGAAGATGGAAGAATTCTGGGCTGAGCTTATGCCTTACACCTACGAAGCTTTCAACAACAACGGTCGCGTAGCTCCGTAACTAGCTTTTGTAACTGCAAGGTCTTTTAGGCCTTGATGACACCTGATCTAGCAAGGGCTAACCAAATCTGGCAACCTACGCAGTAGTTGAATGCTGAATTCAGAAATGCTGCAAGAAAAATTCCGATTGCTGCAACTATCAGACCTACGTGATATTCCTGACCAAGTAGACCAAAAATCAGCCCAGCACTAGAAATTATCAATCCAATTAGTTGAGCAAATTTCGGTGGTCGGGCATCTTCAAGAGAAGCCGGGGCTGGTAATAGTGGGAGAACCAGAGTCCTAAAAATTAGGCTGTAAGGATGTTTTGCGGTTCCTAATGAAGCACCGATAGCAAAGAGCCCGGTGACGATTGCAATAATGAAGACGGAAATTGAGAAAGTAGCTTCGTCTAATGCGAAGTAGATGACCACAAGCATCAAAACACTTGTAATAGTCGCTCCAAATCGTGGGCCACGAGGATCAATTTTGCTAAGAGCCATTTTTTGTCAATCTTTCTATTTCTGTCTCAATTGTCGCTAGCTTAGGAGCTCCGACGATTCTGGAGATTACTAAGCCTTTGGAATTGAGGACCAATATCGTTGGGGTTTGCAGAATGCTATAAATCTTTGCAAGTTCGAGTCTGTTCGAAATGTCTAAGTCAATATGAAGCAAGCCTTCTCGAGATTTCTCGATACTTTCCAAAAGAACCGATGTCTGCTTGCAGCTTGAGCAGAAGTCGCTTGAAAACTGCAGAAGAGTCATGTCTTTTCCAAGCTGGGTGACTGGTTTGCCGTTCTTGATTGCTCTGATTTCCGACAAGTTAACCTGCTCGCCATTTTTGATCTTTCTAGCTTGCCCAGATTTAGAACTCAACACGAGTCCAAATAGAGAAGCCAGCAGCACTAGTCCAGCAAGTACTATAAGTCTCTGATCAATGGGCATAATCCAAGAATAAGCCGTCAGTGGTGCTCCTATTCAAGTATTGCGATTCATTACATTCGAACCATTTGCTTGTGAGAAACCATCAAAAGGGGAGGTGCCCGTAAAGATTTATAGCAATTGCCCTTCTTTCGCCCACTAATCTGTATCTATGTCAGAAAAAGATAAAGGCCTATTTGGTCAGGTACTTGTTGCCCTTGTAACGCCTATGACCCCAGAGGGTGAAGTTGACTGGGCTGCAACCGAGAAGCACCTAGATTACGTAATCTCTAACGGAGCAGACGGTGTTGTCGTCACTGGTACCACAGGCGAGACCAGCACACTTACCGATGCTGAAAAACTTCAACTAGTCAAGGTTGGAAAGAGCGTCGCAGCTGGAAGAGCGAAGATCATTACCGGTGGTGGCTCTAATGAGACCGCTCACGCAATTCAGCTTTATAAAGCCAGCGAAGCGGCTGGTGCAGATGGTGTGATGATTGTCACCCCTTACTACAACAAGCCAACTCAGGCTGGCGTCCTTACCCACTTCAGAATGATTGCTGATGCAACTGACCTTCCTGTGATTCTGTATGACATCCCAGGTAGAACTGGTATTCCAATTCAGTTTGAAACTATTCTTCGAGCAGCTAAGCACCCAAACATTGTTGCCATCAAAGATGCCAAAGGTGACTTTGCTCAGGTCTCTAGAGTTCTAAATGAAACAGACTTGCTTTACTTCTCAGGTGATGACAGCAACGTGTTGCCACACATTTCAATTGGAGCAACCGGTCTAATTGGTGTCACAGCAAACATTGCACCAAAGGCGTATAGAGATTTAGTTGATGCAACTAACCGCAATGATTTCCATTCAGCTCTAGAGGTTCACACAACACTAGAGCCATTGGTTCGTGCAACTATGACTCACGTACCTGGAACTGTTGCTGCCAAATACATTCTTGATGGACTTGGTTATATTTCTAGCCCTCGCGTTCGTCTTCCACTAGTTGGTCCTGAAGAATCTGAAGCAGCAAAGATTGAAGCAGACATCGACAAGGTTGGGAAAGTTGCTGGATTGGACTTCACCAACTTCCGCCCTGATCGCAATGCTGCAGCAGGTGGTGCTTTGCCTAAGGTTGCGGGCACGACCAGATAGGTTCGTACATGTTTGATTTATTGCCAGCACCACCAAAGCTAAAACCCGA
The DNA here is from genome assembly GCA_046049845.1 of Actinomycetota bacterium. Classification (GTDB taxonomy): domain Bacteria; phylum Actinomycetota; class Actinomycetes; order Actinomycetales; family Microbacteriaceae; genus Rhodoluna. The sequence goes on along the minus strand of JBJOQP010000038.1, from coordinate 4,224 downwards.
CACTCTCAGAATCATTCCACTTGGTGGATTGGGTGAGATTGGTCGTAACATGGCTGTCTTTGAGATTAATGGCAAGTTACTTATCGTTGACTGCGGTGTTCTATTCCCTGAAGAACATCAACCAGGTGTTGACCTGATTCTGCCTGACTTCAATTACCTCAACGACAGACTTGATGACATCGTTGGAGTTGTTTTGACCCACGGTCACGAAGACCACATTGGTGGAGTTCCTTTTCTTCTAAAGCTAAGAGAAAACATCCCGCTGTATGGCTCTGAGCTAACTTTGGCTTTTGTTGATGCCAAGTTGAAAGAGCACCGCCTGCACAGCAGTCAATACGTGGTTAGAGAAGGGGATAGGAAGGTTATTGGTGAATTCGATCTAGAGTTCATTGCGGTAAACCACTCAATCCCTGACGCCTTGGCTGTAGTCATCAGAACTAAAGCAGGTTCAGTTCTCCACACGGGAGACTTCAAGATGGATCAGCTTCCACTTGATAACCGTCTTACAGATCTGCGTGCTTTTGCTCGAATCGGGGAAGAGGGGCTAGATCTCTTCATGTCAGATTCAACCAACGCTGATGTTCCAGGTTTTACTCCTTTGGAAAAAGACATTGGTCCGGTAATCGATGATGTTATTTCTAGAACCCCTGGCAAAGTAATCGTTGCAAGTTTCTCTTCTCACGTGCACAGAGTTCAGCAGGTAATCAACGCCGCAGCAGCTCACAACCGCAAGGTTGCCCTAGTAGGTCGTTCAATGGTTAGGAACATGAACATAGCTGAAGACCTCGGTTATCTCGATGCTCCAGAAGATATCTTTATTGAGTTCAAGAATGCTTCAAGCATTTCTCAGGATGAAATTGTTTACATGTGTACTGGTTCACAGGGTGAACCTATGGCTGTGCTTTCTAAGATGGCTCACGGTGAACATGAAATTACCGTTGGTGAGGGCGACACAGTGATCCTTGCGTCATCACTGATTCCTGGAAATGAAAATGCTGTCTATCGTGTAATTGATCAATTGACCAGACTTGGTGCAAATGTAGTTCACAAGGGTAACGCTAAGGTTCACGTCTCTGGCCACGCTGCCGCAGGGGAGCTTCTCTACTGCTACAACATCCTGAAGCCTAAGAATGCGATGCCGGTGCACGGTGAATTTAGACACCTGATTGCTAACGGAAAACTTGCTGAACAGACTGGCATTCCGTCTGAACGAGTTCAGATTGTTGAAGATGGCTGGGTTGTTGACCTTGTTGACGGAAAAGCCGAGATCGTTGGAGCGGTTGAATGTGGGCTTCTTTACGTTGACGGTAAGACTGTTGGCAAGATCACTGAGGATGATCTGAGAGACAGACGTCTCCTATCTCAAGAAGGATTTATCTCAATCTTTGCCGTTATGGACAAGGATTCAGGTCGCATCATTGTTGGCCCTGAAATCAGAGCCAAAGCTTATGCCGAAGATGACCACGTCTTTGACGATGTGAAGCCTTTGATTATCAAGGCCTTGTCTGAGGCTGCTAGTGAGGGCGTAAGAGACACTTACGCCATGCAGCAGGTAATTAGGCGAACAATCGGATCCTGGGTCAACCGAAGTCATAGACGCAGACCGGTAATTATTCCCGTAGTTATCGAAGGTTAATAAGCCACTGGCGTAACCTTTACCGCCCTGCCTGACCTGTATTGACGGGGGTCGCTGTTATTTTTGAAGGCATGGCAACACGCAAACCTTCTAAACCACGCTCACGTCCAACTGCTGGACGACCTAAGGCTAAGCAGCAGGCTAGGGACTCTGAGCACAACTGGTTTGTGCGGTCAATCTTCTGGTTCTACCTCGCAGGAGCTGCCACTATTGGCTTCCTAGCCAGGTCTTTCAGCTCTGAGAAGGTTGCTAAAGACGACCGCCGAGACGGTCCGCCCTTTCTACTGTTTTTGCTAGGTGTCGTTGGGGCTATTGTTACCTGGTTCTTCGCTGGTGAGCCTGGAACCATTGCCACAACTCTGAACGACTACACAGGTGGACTCCTCTTTGGGCAGCTGTCTGTTGCCTTACCTGTCTTCATGATCGTCTTCTCGATGTATCTGATGAGACACCCGTCGACCATCAGAGATAATTCCAGAGTTGGGCTTGGTTGGGTAGTACTACTGATCAGCGTCTCTGGTTTCTTTCACTTGTTCAATGAGAAGGTTCAGCCTTCTCAAGGAGCAGAGGCATTAGCTGCTGCCGGAGGTTTATTCGGCTGGCTAGTGACAGTGGTCTTTATTAGCACCCTCACTGTTTGGGGAGCTGGAGTAGTTGTATTCGTTCTAGCCCTTGGTTCGCTATTGATTATTACCAACACCGCACCAAACAAGATTGGTCCTAGAGTTTCAGAGCTGTATCACAAGCTCTTCCCAGGGGCACGCGAACCTAAAGAAGAAAGAGAAGTAGAAGAAATTGATGATGCCTTTGATGGCACAAAAGCTCCTTGGTGGAAGAGATCGAAGGAGACAGAAAAAGAAGCCTTCGATACTCCAGTGGTAACTGGACAGGAAACCGTAAGTTTAGAAGAGCTCTTCGATACCGATATTCCAGCAGAGGTTACTGAACCGGTAGCCATTGTTTCAGAGAATGCGACTGAGCCAATCGCAGTTGTGTCTGAACCAGCTGATGATCAATCAACGGAATCAGCTCCAGCGACTCAAACTGCTGCGGTAGCAAAGCCAAAGAGAGCGTATGTACTGCCTCCGGTTTCTATTTTGGTTGCTGGTACACCGCCTAAGGCTAAGACTGCAGCGAATGACACAATCGTTGAATCTCTTGATTCAGTTTTCAAAGAGTTTGGTGTTGACGCAAAGGTAAGCGGATTCTCTAGAGGACCAACAGTTACTCGCTATGAAGTAGAAGTAAAGCCTGGTGTAAAAGTTGAAGCTGTTACACGTTTGGCAGGAAACATTTCTTATGCTGTTGCCAGCAATGAAGTTAGAATCCTTGCTCCTATTCCAGGTAAGTCATTGATTGGTATTGAGATTCCAAATGTTGACAGAGAAACAGTGTCGCTTGGCGACGTACTTAGATCTTCAGTTGCTAGTCAGAGCAAGCATCCACTGACCATTGGTATTGGTAAAGATGTTGAGGGTGGTTTCGTTGTAGCAAACCTTGCCAAGATGCCTCACCTTCTAGTTGCCGGTGCAACAGGTGCAGGTAAGTCATCATTTGTGAACTCGATGATTTCATCCATCTTGATGAGATCTAAACCCGCAGAAGTTCGAATGGTTCTTATCGACCCTAAGCGAGTTGAGTTAGCCGCCTATGAAGGTGTTCCTCACTTGATCACTCCAATCATTACCAACCCTAAGAAGGCTGCAGAAGCACTTCAGTGGGTAGTAAAAGAGATGGATGCTCGCTATGACGACTTGGCATCATTTGGATTCAAACACGTTGATGATTTCAACCGTGCACTTGTCGCGGGTGAAGTGAAGGTTCCAGAAAACTCTGCTAGAAAACTGCAGCCTTACCCATACCTTTTGGTTGTTGTAGATGAGCTTGCAGACTTAATGATTGTGGCTCCGCGTGAAGTTGAAGACTCCATTGTGAGAATCACTCAGCTAGCTCGTGCGGCAGGTATCCACCTTGTTCTAGCAACCCAACGGCCTTCGGTGGATGTTGTGACAGGTCTAATCAAGGCGAACGTTCCAAGCCGTCTTGCCTTCTCAGTGTCATCGCTAACTGATTCAAGAGTTATCTTGGACCAGCCTGGAGCTGAGAAACTTATCGGTCAGGGTGATGCATTGTTCTCACCAATGGGAACCAACAAACCAATGCGTGTTCAAGGAGCCTGGGTGGGCGAGGGTGAGCTAGCAGCGATTGTTACTCACGTGAAGCAACAGATGCAGCCTGAGTATCGTTCAGATGTGAACGAAGTCGCAACTAAGAATGTTGTTGATGCAGACATCGGAGATGATCTAGAAGTATTGCTTCAGGCAGCAGAGCTTATTGTTTCTTCACAGTTCGGTTCAACTTCTATGTTGCAGAGAAAACTTCGAGTTGGTTTTGCTAAAGCAGGACGTTTGATGGATCTACTTGAGTCAAGAAACATTGTTGGACCAAGCGAAGGCTCTAAGGCTAGAGATGTAATGGTTAGACCTGAAGATCTTCCGACTGTTCTTGCTCAGCTCCGCGGCGAGACTGGTGCGAAAGCAACTGAGGCAATGATTCAAGCTGCTGACGCTATTGATCAAAGTGCTATG
>JBJOQP010000037.1:0-7103 GCA_046049845.1 Actinomycetota bacterium | reverse complement strand
GATTGGGAATGGGAATGTTGGCACTGTCTGAACATAGATGCCCATGCGCCACTTGTCTTCAATAAGTTTTGGCAGCACGCTCAGTGAAAGCCTTTCGCCATCTCTAATAACAACAAGTTCTACCGGGATCTCACCCTTGGTCTCGGCAACAAGTTTTTGAACTTGAGTTAGTCCAGTTGCCTTTTCCCCTTGGATGGTCACTAATGTGTCACCGGCTTTGAGAATGGTTCCGGCCGGACCCTTTTTCTCAACCATGGTCACTTTGATTACCGCTGTATAAGGAATGTCCAGCAGGTTCAGTGCTGCTGCTTTTGCGTTTGCTTGAGAGTCCAGCATCATCATGTCCGCTTCATCGCTGAGTCTCTGGTCGTCCCAGCCCTCTGGATAAATGTCTGTGATCTTTACAACTGTCAATGCAGGATCCAGTTCAGCCAATCCAACCTCAAGCCATGAAGCTCCCTTAGTCGAATTACCTTTCATGGAGACGGTCATCATGTTCAACTCTCCAGAAACCGGGTATGTCTGGCGATCCGAGATTGAAATCATCGGTTCACCATTTATGTCAGAAAGAAGGTTGTAGACAGGGCCTGGTTGCTCGACTAAATAAGGAGTTGGAGCAACCACCAAAAAGAGCCCGCCACCTACTAGAGCGGCTGTCGCGCTCCAGCTCACAATCTTGCTCAGCAAGATTCTTCTCTGCGGTTTGGATTCATTAGAAATCATTAGGTTCAGCCTAAACGAGCCCTCTGACTGGCACGCCTATCTTCAGGAAGTTCTAGGCTTTTGGGCTCAATCTGGCAACGCTATTGGCGAACAAGGCAGTATCTTCAGGTAACTCTGAGGAGTATTTGGGAGATTAGCCTTTAGCGTAGATAGCAAGAGGACAAATGAGCGAAGACAACCAAAACGGACTACCTGACCCAGAAGAACTAAGGCGTATCTGGGAAGAGATGCTGAGCCAAGGGTTTGACCCTGAGGCTTTAGCTCAGGCCGCTGGTTTTGATGGAACGCCTGAGTCTTTACAGAATCTCTTTGCCAACATTCAAGGTGCATTTCTAATCCCTAATCCTCCAACCGAAGGTTCTGGAGTGAATTGGCAAGCTGCTGCTCAGGGAGCTAAAGAATTAGCAAAAGTCGGAGCGACCGCTGTTGACGATCGTGGCAGAAGAGAACTGAACGAAGCCATTGGAATTGCTAATCTCTGGCTCAATGAGGCAACTAGTATTTCCGAAGTAATCCTCGAACCTAAACTTCTAAGTCGAACTCTCTGGGTTGACGATGCCTTACCGCTATTCAAACTTCTTGCGGAACCAGTTGCGGATCGCATGAACAGAAGTCTTGGTGAAGCAATCCAAGAACAACTTCCTCAAGAACTTCAGGAATCTCTCAAAGGCGCTAGTGAGATCATGAGATCTGCTGGAGCCATGATGTTCGCTATGCAACTAGGGCAAGCATTAGGTCAGCTATCTAAAGAAGCACTGACAGGTACTGAAATTGGTTTACCTATTTATGTTGACCAGAGACCTGCTTTTGTAATTCAAAATCTTCAAGAGTTCATCTCGACTCTTGAACTTGGCAATGACAAAGACCAGGCATACATTTACCTAGTTCTAAGAGAGCTGGCTCACACCAGATTGTTCAAACACTCAAGATGGTTGAGAGAGAAAGTTGTAGCTCAGATTCGTGAGTATGCAGCGGGTATTACTTTTGACACCAGCCGCATGCAAGAAATAAGTGAAGACTTTGATCCACAAAATCCTGCTGAACTTCAAGCAGCCCTAGAATCTGGTGCTTTCCTTGCAGCTAGATCACCTAGCCAGCAATCAGCTCTAGACAGTATCGAAACAAACCTCGCACTCATTGAGGGTTGGGTTGATGCAGTTACCTCAGATGCTGCTAAACGTCTTCCTAAAGCAGATGCAATTCGTGAGGCAGTTAGAAGAAGACGTGCAACCGGTGGTCCTGCCGAAAGCACTTTCCAAACTCTGGTTGGCCTTGAACTAAGGCCTAAGCGAATAAGAGAAGCAACAGCTCTCTGGCAACTTATTGGTGAAGCTCTGGGTAACCAGAAGCGTGATGAACTATGGGATCACCCTGACTTCCTTCCAACTGCGGAAGATATTGATAATCCAGATAAGTACGTTGCCAGAATCAAATCTGATTTGGGTATTCCTGATGCAATGGATCAAGCATTGAGAGACCTACTCGGCGAATAGCTGTTGAGAACCAAAACACTGTCTAAAGAATTTAGGCAGACTGTAAAACGTGTTCCATCGAATCAATAAAGCCCAACCAGCCATTTGGCGTGACCCCAAAACAATTCAAATTGGTCTAGGGCAAAAAAGTGTTGTAATCACAGATTTGACTCTTGCTCAACAACAAATCGTTGAAGCTCTATACAGCGGATTAGTTGATGGCCAGCAGCAGGTTATCGATGAGACATTCAACACATCTATAGGAACTACTAGTTCACTCATCGACAAGCTCTCCCCCGTTATGGAGGTAGAAGGTTCAACCAGCAATACCTACGGAGCCTGGCAGGAACTTGCTTTCGCTGAACTTGCCAGAGCAGCACTCGACTATGAAGTAAATCCAGAAATGGTTATGGCTGAACGCTGGCAACGGGTAGTCCACATCGACCAAATAGATAAGGCAGGAGCACTGCTGACTAAGGCTCTATTGGCAAGTGGTGTTGGCAAGGTAGTAACCCATGACGATGGCAGGGTTATCAAAACAGACCTAGGCGAATTGGGTTATAGCCAAGATGAACTTGGTCAATCTAGATTCGAATCACTAAGCAAAGATCTATTGAAACACTCGCTTTCCAAGAGTGTGAGCTCCAGATTCATTGACTTGAACTACAAGCCAAGCAAAGAACAAGTTGTTTCATTTGCGATAACGGTTGGGCATCTGGCAACTAGACCAAGTACCTATCTGCGTTGGCTAAATAGAGATGTGCCTCATCTAAACATCAACTTTGATATGTACGAAGCCCATATAAGCCCAATCGTCTTTCCAGGCATTACTCCTTGTCTAAATTGTTTTGCTGAACACAAAGTAGATGAAGATCCTGCCTGGCCAGCAATTGCTTCGCAACTAATTGAACTACCTCGAACTAGAGATGACAGTTCGTCTCTTCTGGCAGCAACGGGCTTGGCCTTGAGGACAATCGTCAGGCAACTAGATCATGCAGCTGGATTCACAATCTCAACTGAGACTAATTTTGCTGATGGTTACACTCTGCAGTATTCAACAGGTGATGTGACGAGAACTAAATACAGCTTTCATAAACTCTGCAACTGCAGGAGTTTAGATTAGGTCTAGGTATCTGCTTCTGGTTCTAACTCGATCGTCAGAACCATCTTTATTTGCCCAAGTAATGAAGAGCTGATCTTTGGCTCTAGTGACACCAACATAGAACAAGCGTTGCTCTTCTGAAATCTGTAGTTCAGTCTTTGCGTAGCTGATTGGCAAATAGCCTTCAACAGCGCCCATGATGAACACTGCCTTGTATTCAAGACCCTTGGCTGCGTGAATGGTGCTTAGGGTAATTGATTCTCTGGTTGGTTCATGTTGAGATCTCTGACGTTCTTCCAGTTCATTAGCAAAAGTCTTTATTGTTGCTTCTTCACCTAGTTCATCAGCAATCTGAACCAAAGAGTTCAATGCTTCCCATTGCTCAAGAGCTCTTCCTGAAACATTAGGAGCGATGCTCTGCCAGCCAAGGCTTCTGGCAATTGCAGAAACTGTTTCATACAAACTACTGCCCGATGGATTAGCTGCTTCTGCTCTGACCATTCGAACAGCAGACATAATCTCAGGTCTACTGAAGTAGCGCTGTCCCCCACGAACCTGATACTCGACCCCTGCTTTACTCAAAGCATTCTCAATATGTTCTGACTGAGCGTTGATTCGATACAATACTGCGATCTGACTAGCTTTCATTCCGCTAGAAAGAAGATCCTTGATTTTGTTAGCTACAAAATCACATTCTTTTTGTCTGTCTTGGAACTCAAGAACCTGAGGTTCGAATCCTCTAGGTCTAATGGCTTCGAGTGGTTCAAACTTCTGATTTCCTCTAACCCTGTTGGCTAAGGAAATGATTTCAGGAGTCGATCTATAGTTCTTGGTTAGCTCAATGACATTGGCACCTGGATACCTTGAATCAAAGTTCTCTAGGAAAGAAGCGTTAGCACCGCTAAACGAGTAGATTGTTTGATTCGGGTCACCAACAACGCAGAGATCACTTCTATCGCCCAACCAGGTATCTAGTAGTTCCTGCTGCAGCTTAGAAATATCCTGATACTCATCGACTGTGAAGAAGCGGTATTGCTGATGAACGTGAGCCAATGCTCTCGGCTCAGATTTCAACATTCCGATGCACAAGAGCAGCACATCTTCCCAGTCAATCTGCTTTGCTTTTACCTTGGCATCCTCATAGGCAACTTGGATCTCGTATGAGCGAATGGGTGCAAGCCCTTGTATTACTGGTCGTGTGCCGATTTGGTCTAGATATTCTTCAAGACTCAGCATCGAGTACTTTCGCCATTCAATCTCAGATGCAAGCTCTCTAATGGTGTTGGCATCTAGACGAATCTTCAATTCCTCAGCAGCTTTGCCAATTGCTTTTGATTTGGACTCTAAAACTCTGGGAGCTTCAATGCCAAAGAAATCTCTCCAGAAGTATTCCAATTGAGACAGTGCGGCAGCGTGAAATGTTTTTGCATTGACCGAATGAACACCAAGCCCGCGAAGTCTGGCTCTAAGTTCTCCAGCAGCTCTGTTGGTATAGGTAAGAGCCATCACGCGATTCTCAGAGAAATCTCCTCTTAGGATTCCGTAGGCAATGCGGTGAGTGATTGTTCTAGTTTTTCCTGTGCCAGCTCCAGCAAGAATTACAGTTGGCCCTAATAGGGACAGTGCTGCCTCGCGTTGCTGTTCATCTAAGGCATTAAGAATGTCATCAGCTTCATACTGCATGAGCTACCTGTTTAGTTCCGTAGCTGAAATAATCTCTTCGCCCAGCCAATGTTCGATTAGAGATCTGGCAATTGAAATCTTTGATGGCAGAAGAATGTCTTTAGCTTCTGCCTTTAGTTCATCTCTTGTGAACCAACGAAGTTTCGCTATTTCAATCCCATCCGGACGAATATCTTCTGGGGTATTACTTGGATCGAGTTCAGCGGTGAAGCCAAGCATCAGTGAGTATGGGTATGGCCAAGATTGGCTTGCAAGATACACAGGGTTAGTAACTAGTAGCCCTGACTCTTCTTTCATCTCTCTAATTACCGCTGCCTCTAGTGATTCAGCTGCCTCGACGAAGCCAGCCAGAATAGACCAACGGTTCTGCTCCCAACTTCCTTGGGTGCCAAGTAGCAATCTGTCTTGGTCGTCGGTGATACTCACGATTACTGCAGCATCTGTTCTTGGAAAGTGTTGTCTATCTTCTGAAACACAAAGTCTTGACCAGCCACCTTGCTGCATAACTGTGATAGCTCCACAGTTAGGACAGTGCTGATGGGTTTCATGCCAGTTATGAATGGCTACCGCTTGGGTGAATAGAGCAGCGTCTCTTGGATGTAAACCAGCACCACTTCTTCTAAGCTCATGCCATTTAGATTCATCGGGTTCGATTGCCTTAGCAGCGTTATCGCTAAGCACTGAAAGAACAACTGCGGTGCCAACCTCTTGATCACCTAATGCAACTGAGGTTCTTCCCAAATAGACGCGGTATTTACCTGCGGTTGCTTGCTCGGTAGTTAGAAGTCTCAAGTGACCATCATGGATAAGAGTTTTACCTTTATAAAGGACGATAATTCTGGTGCCAGGTTCAAGCCATAACTTATCGAAGAGCTCAGCATCATCCCGTGCATCGGCATCGCGGTTGAGTACCGCTTGGGCCATTGGCAGAACTAAAGGGATGCTCATGATTCTTTCTTTATGTCTTTATCTATTGCGTGGCGATAACAGGGGTTATCGAAGTTTTTGTCTAACCTAAAAACTATGGGTAAACCTTCCTTGATTTTAGCGGCGTTAGCAGCCGATGCTCTGCCTGGCCTACATTTCGTTCAAGTTCAGAACCTGACTAGAGATGATGCGGCAGTAGCTGTTGAACTACTGACCACCGACGAGGGTCGCCTCATCCTTTTGAAGTCTCCTCTGGACTCACTGGCTAATACAGACCTAGGCACCGAGGTGAGAGCACTTCAGGTCCTAAAGAATGTCTCACTTCCTTTCGGTATCTCCTCTTACCTTGGCAAGACATCTGCCAAGGCCATTAGAAATGCCCTCGCTTTTGAATACGTGCCAGGCACCCCAGCTGACATAACCCGCTTGAGATTAGATGATCCCCTAGTTAGTTCAATTGGGCAGGCAATCTCAGCAATCCATGCAATCCCATCCACAGTCGTATCTGATGCAGGCCTACCTGAATACCAGCCAGCTGAAAGAGTGAGAACTCTGGTTGCTGAATTCGATCGAGCAATGGACACAGGTAAGGTCCACCCTGATCTTCTTGAACGCTGGCAGACAGCCTTGTTCGATGTGAACCTATTCAAATACCGTCCAACAGTGATTCACGGTTACCTAAGAAGTGACTTCCTCCTAACAGAAGGAGACCTAGTTGTTGGAGTGACCGAGTGGGGTCAGCTATCTGTAGATGACCCAGCCCTAGACCTAGCCTTCTTCTATAACGAAGCTTCAGCTGAGACAGCAGAGGCTCTGATCCTTGCTTACGAGGGTTCAACTAGAGCAGACAGCAACATCAGACAAAGAGCTCAACTTCACTACGAGCTAACCCACGCCACTTTCCTTCTAGAAGCATTAGCCCGCGAGGATGAGGCAGAAATCGAAGAAGCTATTTCTGCTATCACCTGGCTTCACGAGAGGTTAGTGGCAGGAGAACTTCCTTCCCTCAAGCCAACAGAGTTTGCGTCATCTGCTCAAGAGGTCATTGTCCCGATCTCTCAGGCAGCCTCTTTCACAGCCCCGGTAACTATCGTCACCGAGTCAATTGAAGTAGTTGACCTAGCTCAGGCTGCTCCTCAAGCAGCAACTTCAGAAGCAGAGCCTAAAAAGGACGAAGACGAAGTTTTCTAGAAGAT
>JBJOQP010000036.1:0-7109 GCA_046049845.1 Actinomycetota bacterium | reverse complement strand
CACGCTCTTGCACTGCTTGCCACATGGGCCTAACCGCAAACACTATTGATGCACTTGCTGATCTTCCAGAAGATGAAATTGGTTCATGTCCTGAGTGTTTAGCGATGATAGTTCGATGACTCAAATAGTTGTTATTGAAGCAGACGGCGGATCTAGGGGTAATCCTGGACCGGCTGGTTCCGGAGCAGTTCTAATTGATCAGGCCACTGGAGCGGTCTTAGCTGAGATCGCGATGTTTATCGGTGTTGCAACAAATAACGTAGCCGAATACAGAGCGGTGCTCGCAGCGGTTGATGTTGCTAACGAAATTGCTCCTGATGCTGAACTTCTGGTTCGTATGGACAGCAAACTCGTGGTGGAGCAAATGTCTGGTCGTTGGAAAGTCAAGAACGAGGGCATGCAAGATCTCTTCCAGGCAATGGTGAAGAGCATTGGTTCAAGAAGGATTTCTTTCGAATGGATTCCTAGAGAGCAAAACGGCAAAGCCGATGCTCTGGCTAATGAGGCGATGGATGCCGAAAAGAGCGTAGTTAGAAAGTTTGTCGGATCACCTGACACCTCAACTATCAGCGTTGTGACATCGTCCTCAAAGGTCATCGCGGCAGATCTGGAATACAACCCAGAGCTACCAAGTTCAGTCCGTGCTCCAAGAAACGTATCTAAGAAACTAACCACAATCATTTTGGTTCGTCACGGCAGAACTATCCTTACTGAAAGTCACCGTATCTCAGGTCGTGGTGGAGAAGACCCGCAGCTTTCCGAAGCAGGTATTCAAGATGCCCAAGCGGCCGCAGAAGCACTGTCAAAGGTTAGCCATTCAGGTGCTTACGCAAAAGTATTGAAACCCTCAATCGTTGTTAGCTCACCAATAGCCAGAACCCGTGAAACTGCAGCCATCATTGCGTCAAAATTGGGCCTGTCTGTTGACATTAACGACGACATTGCCGAGATTTCATTTGGTGATTGGGATGGACACACCAATCAGGAAGCTGCGACTAACTGGCCTGATCACTATGAGCAATGGCGTGGAGATGTCAAAATTGCCCCACCAGGTGGCGAGTCTCTTGAAGAGTTTGATGTGAGAGTTCAGCAAGGACTTGCCGATATCTTGGACAAATACGAAGGGCAGACAGTAGTTGTCGTTTCTCACGTAATGCCAATCAGAGGTTTCCTGAAGAACGCTCTGCAGGCTGGTTGGCCTTCATATTGGAGAACCAGTGTTGCACCCTGCTCAATCAGCATCGTACGTTTCTGGGGCAATGAAGCGGCCGAGATCACAGTAGTCAATCAAACCCATCACCTATAGGGGCTTACCCTCTCCAGCCATCTCTATTACTCTTATTGAGGAAGGGTCGGCTAGACGGTCGCGGTAACGCTTGTCGTTAACGAGGAACGTCCGGGCTCCAAATAGCAGAGTGGTGGGTAACACCCACTCGGTGTAAACCGCAAGAAAGTGCAACAGAGAGTAGACCGCCACGTAAGTGGTAAGGGTGAAACGGTGGTGTAAGAGACCACCAGCGATTTAGGTAACTAAGTCGGCTATGTAAACCTCGCTCGGAGCAAGGTCATACAGAAGGCGTTTGAGAGCAGCTAGTTCAAGTCTTCGGGTAGACCGCTTGATGGCATTGGTAACAATGTCGCTAGATAGATGGCCGTCACCGTAAGGTACAGAACCCGGCGTATCGGCCGGCCCCTCCACTAATCCAGAGAGTTCTTTTTAGCCCAGTGGGCAGCTCCAAGAATTCCTGCACTGTTTCTGTTCGTTGCTGGAACAATCTTGGTCTTCAGCTTTAGAAGCGGCAGGAACATTCCATGCTCTTTTGAAACTCCGCCACCAACGATGAATAGATCCGGGGTCAAGAGGGCTTCTAGTCTTCCGTAATACTTCTGAAGACGCTTAGCCCATTGCTCCCAAGTAAGTTCCTCACGCTCTTTAGCTGAGAATGCTGCCTTTGATTCATAGTCAACACCATCAATCTCAAGGTGACCAAGTTCAGCATTAGGAATTAGTTTGCCGTTATAGATCAAAGCGGTTCCGATACCTGTGCCAAGGGTGGTTACAACAACTAATCCTTTGACGTTCTTTGCTGCTCCGAATTTAGCTTCTGCCAAACCTGCTGCATCAGCATCATTGAGTACGTGAACTGTTCTCTTTAGTTCTTTTTCAAAGAGTCTGTCTGCATCCAAATCAATCCAGTCATTGGAAACATTGGCAGCTGACTTTGTGACGCCGTTCTTTACTACCGCTGGAAAACAAATACCAACAGGTAGTCCCTCAGATTTAGGCAGGTTAGCGATCAAATCCTTTAGTGTGTTTGCAATGGCTTTTGGTGTTCCACCCTTTGGTGTTTCGTAACGCAAACGTTCACTAAGTAGTTTGCCTGATTTGACATCCACTAATGCACCCTTGATGCCTGTTCCACCGATGTCTATTCCGATAGCTCTTCTTGCCATGATTCTCCTTAGGCCAATGTCAAAATGTCGGCACCAGTTTCAGTGACGACGAGTGTGTGCTCAAACTGAGCGGTAATACTTTTATCTTTAGTAACAACAGTCCAACCATCAGCCCACATGTCCCATTGATGTTTGCCCAGAGTAAGCATTGGTTCAATAGTGAACACCATGCCTACCTGCATCTCATCTGAATACAACGGAGCAGAGTCATAGTGGGGGATGATGAGTCCGCTGTGGAATGCTTCACCAATTCCATGTCCCGTAAAATCTCTCACCACACCATATCCAAATCGCTTTGCATAAGACTCAATGGCTCGACCAATGAGGTTTACTGATCTGCCTGGAGCAACAACAGATATACCTCTAGCCAAAGCTTCACGAGTTCTTTCAACTAGTTCAGCGACTTCAGGTTTTACTTCACCAATTAGGAAAGTTTGGTTGCTATCACCGTGATAACCGTCGATGTAAGCGGTGATATCAATATTTAGAATGTCGCCATCTACTAAAACTGTGTCATCAGGAATACCGTGACAGATAACTTCATTAAGTGATGAGCAAATAGATTTTGGGTAGCCTCGATAGCCAAGAGTGGAGGGGTAAGCGCCATTATCAATCAAGAACTGGTGAGCTATCTTGTCTAGCTGATCAGTTGTCACACCCGGTTTGGCATTGCGTCCAACAAGCTCGATGGCTTGAGCTGCAATCTTTCCAGAATGTCTAATCTTTTCAATCTGCTCTGGAGTTTTGACGTTTGAGCCTGTGAATTTGGCAGGCATAGCCTTTCCAACGTATTCAGGTCTTGTGATTGAGGCTGGGACATCTAGTTTTGGGCTGATGCGACCAGGAATTAGGTATCCAGTTTTCGCATCTCTAGGCATAACTCCATACTAGATACCAAGGCTCTGTATGCTCAGAAGTGAAACGCAAGAGGAGTCAACAAATTACCGAACAGCCTGTCCCCGAATATTGGTTCAACACCAAGACATTGAGTGTTGAGGTAGGCAAGCAAGCTCTGGCACTCTATCGAATTGGTCCCTTTGCAGCTCGTGAAGAAGCTGAGAACGCGTTTGAGATCCTCAAATCAAGATCAAAGACTTGGACTGAAGAAGACGAGCAGGATAAGTCCTAGAGACTCTAAAGCGATTTACTCGTGAGAGTGCTCTTCAGATGGAAAGACTGACTCGGCTACTTCTTGCCTATAGGCAGAAGCTGCCTCAAGCAGAGTAGTTCTAAGGTCTGCATACTGCTTTACAAACTTTCTAGCCTTGCCAGGATAAAGGCCAGCAAAATCGGTCCAGACAAGTATTTGACCATCAGTTCCCGATCCAGCACCAATACCGATTGTTGGTATTTCAAGGAGCTGGCTTACTTCAGTGGCTAATGCAGCAGGAACTAATTCGAGCACAACAGCAAAGGCACCTGCAGCTTGAATCGCCAATGCATCGTCGATCAGAGTTTGGGCTGAATCGCCACGGCCCTGAACCTTAGCTCCACTAAGTGAATGAACTGATTGGGGAGTGAAGCCAATATGTGCCATTACTGGAATGCCTGCGGTGACTAGAGCTTCGATTTGCTTAACGCTTCGAGTTCCACCTTCAAGCTTTACTGCACTTGCCCCAGTGAGTTTCATTATCTTGATGGCATTTTCCAAGGCTAGTTCTGGTCCTGATTCATAACTTCCGAAAGGCATGTCAACAACAACTAGAGCTCTCTTTGCAGCTCTGCTAACAGCTCTACCAAAAGGAATCATTTCATCTACGGTTATTGGCAGTGTTGTTTCATAACCTAGAACGTTATCAGCAGCTGAATCGCCAACCAGTAGGACATCAATACCGGCTTCATCGAAGATGCCGCTAGTGAGGGAGTCGTAAGAGGTTAGAGCAGAGAACTTTCTTCCTGCCTTCTTGAAATCAAGCAGGGTTCCACTTCTAACAACCTTTGGTGAAATCTCGTGCATCAGCTATCCCTTGTATTTGTTTGTAATTGGTAAACGTCTGTCTCGACCGAAAGCCATGCCTGTGATCTTTGGACCAATGGCAGACTGTCTTCTCTTCCACTCTGAACGGTCAACAAGAGTTAGAACTTTGTCAACGAGTTCAGCATCGAATCCATACCCAACTATGTCAGCAGAAGACTTTCTTCTGTTCACATAAGCATCCAAGATTGCATCTAGGACGTCGTATGGCGGCAGAGAGTCTTGATCTACCTGGTTTGGTCTCAACTCTGCAGATGGTGCTTTCTCAATAGAGTTTTGGGGAATTGGTTCAACTTCTCCGCGTGCCTTGGCGTACTCATTTCGCCATCTAGCTAGTTCCCAGACCAGTGTCTTCTCAACATCCTTAAGTGGGTTGTAACCACCAACAGTGTCACCGTAAATAGTCGAGTAACCAACAGCAAGTTCAGTCTTATTGCCAGTGGTCAGAGTTAGATGACCATCTTTGTTGCTAAGAGCCATCAGAATCACACCTCTGACTCTTGCCTGAAGATTTTCAACAGAAAGTCCTTCAAGGTTAAGTTGTTTCTCAAATCCAGAGACTAGATCAGCAATTGGCTGAACTTGGTAGTTGATGTTTCTGCGTTCTGCTAAATCTTTTGCGTCATCTTTAGAGTGCTTTGAAGAGAAGTTGCTCGGCATTGAAACACCGAATACATTTTCAGGACCAATTGCGTCAGCGGCTATGGTTGCCACGATTGCTGAATCAATACCACCGCTAAGTCCTAAGACGACTGATCTGAAACCATTCTTTGAAACGTAGTCTCTAAGACCAAGAACTAATGCGTTCCAAGTTTGCCAATTGTCATTTGGCTTGGTCAGGTGATGCTCATCAGCGACCTTTAGATCGTCTTTTGCTTCGATGTCGATACAAACAAGATCAGTCTTGAACTGCTTGAGTCTTGCGATCATTCGAGCTTTGCTATCAACCACAATGCTGTCACCGTCGAAGACTAGATCATCTTGTCCACCGACCAGGTTCACATAGGCTGCAGCACAGCCGTGTTTCTTTGCTAGTTCTGAAACTAGCTTTAGGCGAGTGTCGTCTTTATCAATCTCAAAGGGTGAACCGTTAAGAATCAGGGCAACATCGGTATTTGCCTTACCGAGTTGGGAGACTGGTCCACCTGATTGCCAAATGTCTTCACAAATCACAGTTGAGAAACGCAGGCCTTTGTGTTCAAAGGTTAGAAGTTTGTCCCCAGAGACAAAAGTTCGGTATTCATCAAAGACAGAGTAGTTAGGCAAGTGATGCTTGTTGTATGTGCCGATGATTTTGCCATCAACAATTACTGAAGCTGAGTTATGAGCAATGGCCCATCCTGTTTGATCTTGGGCTGAGGCCATTGACGGGTGACCGATTACAACTGCGATGTGACCTAAGCCCTTGCTCTTCAATTCAGCTGCAAGCTCTCTAACCGCTAGTTCAGCATCTAGAACAAAAGATTCTCTGGTAGCTAGATCTTCAATCGGATAGCCGGTGACAGACATCTCACCAAAAACCACTAAATCTGCCTGTTTTGCCGCAGCTTCTTCAACGACAGCCAAGATACCGGCCAGGTTGCCAGCAATCGAACCAACGGTTGGGTTGGTTTGAGCTAGGGCTAGGCGAACATTGGGCATAACCACTAGCCTAGTAGGAGGTAATTGAAAGGTTTTTGCATGGACAAGCAGCGCGATTTCGTACTACGTACAATCGAGGAAAGAAACGTCAAGTTCGTAAGGCTTTGGTTCACTGACGTGGCTGGAACCCTGAAGTCTGTGGCTATCGCCCCAGCTGAAATTGAGGGTGCATTTGCCGAGGGTATCGGCTTCGATGGCTCTGCTATTGAAGGCCTTTCTCGCTCATATGAAGCCGATATGTTGGCTCAGCCAGATCCTTCTACCTTCCAAATCTTGCCTTGGCGTGGCGAAATTGAGCCAACTGCCCGTATGTTCTGCGATATCACGACCCCTGACGGAATTCCAGCAGCAGCTGATCCTCGAAACGTATTGCGTAGAGCCTTGGATAAGGCCGCCAGCATGGGCTTTTCCTTCTACATCCACCCAGAGATTGAGTTCTACCTCCTAAAGTCTGCTCAGATAGGCCCTGAAGGCCCTGTTCCAGTGGATAAGGCTGGATACTTCGACAACGTACCTGGTGGAACAGCCAATGACTTCAGAAGACGAGCAGTAAACATGCTTGAGCAACTGGGTATCTCAGTTGAGTTCAGCCACCACGAAGGTGGACCTGGTCAGAACGAGATCGACCTTCGATATGCCGATGCTTTGACTATGGCCGATAACATCATGACTTTTAGAACAGTCATCAAGGAAGTAGCTATCGAGCAGGGTGTTTACGCAACATTCATGCCAAAGCCTTTTACTGAGCACCCAGGTTCTGGAATGCACACCCACATGTCACTCTTCGAAGGCGACACCAACGCTTTCTATGACCCATCTGGCGAATATCACATGTCAAAAACTGCCAAGAGCTTCATGGCAGGTATTTTGCGTCACGCTCCAGAGATCACAGCTGTGACAAACCAGTTTGTTAACTCATACAAGAGACTTTGGGGTGGCGGTGAAGCCCCGTCATTTGTTTGCTGGGGACACAACAACCGATCAGCACTGATTAGAGTTCCGCTTTACAAGCCAAACAAGGGAAACTCAGCACGTATCG
>JBJOQP010000035.1:0-7302 GCA_046049845.1 Actinomycetota bacterium | reverse complement strand
CAAGTTGATAAGAGTGCAGATCTTTCGATTGTCACCGTGCTCACTCCCGACAACCAAAGAGCACTGCCTGTCTTTAGTTCTGTAGCGGCAATGAATCACTGGAACCCAGAGGCAAGACCAGTGCCTAATGACGGACGCAAAGTTGCCCTGGCAGCAGCCAGCGAAGGAAATACTCGATTGGTCTTAGACCCGATGAGCGAAACGGAATTTGTTGTAAGGCGTCCCGGAATTGCCGCGATTGCCCAAGGCTTGCCTTGGGTTGTGCCTGCAAACAACCCACTAGTGGTTGAGTTCATCAATAGCGTTTTAGGCGAGGTGGGCCAAGTTGAGAGCTTCACATTGGTCGAAGGAGACCCAACCTGCAAGCTATTGGGTCAAGAACTACTTGTAGTTCTCTATCTAGAGCCTGGTTTGACTGAAATACAGCTGAAATCCCTTGAAGAGGACTTTTTTGCCAAAATAGCTAGCTCAGAGCAGTTTGTTGAGCTTGTTGACTCCGTTGGAGTCAAATTTCTGCAGGCTAGCTAACGGGACCGGTGAATTTCTCACCGGGACCTTTACCTGGCTCATCCTTGATAACGGATGCTTCTCTGAAAGCAAGTTGAAGGCTGCGAAGCCCGTCTCTTAGCGGTCTAGCGTGGTGATCGCCTAGGTCAGGAGCAGAAGCTGTTAGTAGTCCAGCAAGCGAGTTAATTAGCTTTCTAGCCTCATCTAGGTCTCCTTTATAGCCATTTTCAGCTAGTCCCACCTGGACAGCGGCGGCACTCATCAAGTGCACTGCGGTAGCGGTAATGACCTCAACGGCGGGAACTTCTTCAAGCTCACGCATTGCTTGTGATTCAAAATCTTCTGACATTTCGGGCTTCACTTTCGGATGTGTTCTCTGCTAGGCTAACCCATGGCTCTGAAGATCTATTGTCTTCAGTCAGAAGTGGATTCATTTCCCACCCGCGTCTACCGACTTATTAGGTTGCCGGGTAAGCTTTGAACTTTTCAGTTCTGCGCGTTGGCAAGAAGATTCTTGTCCCTACGTGGCCATCAAGTCACGTCAAAAGGAGCAGCAGATCAGCGACCCGCGTATCAACGAACGAATCCGTGTACCAGAGGTACGCCTAGTTGGCCCTAACGGAGAGCAACTTGGCATCATCAAAATCGAAGAAGCACTGCGAATGGCGCAGGAAGTGGACCTTGATTTGGTAGAAGTTTCACCAAACTCAGCACCACCGGTTTGTAAACTTATGGATTTCGGAAAGTTCAAATACGAAGCAGCCCAGAAGATTCGTGAAGCGAGAAAGAACCAGACAAACACAGTCATCAAGACAGTGCGTTTTGGTTTGAAAATCGATGATCACGACTATGGCACTAAAAAAGGTCAGATCGAACGCTTCTTGAAGGCTGGCGACAAGGTCAAAGTGATGGTCGTCTTCCGTGGCCGTGAGCAATCACGTCCGGAGATGGGTGTCAAGTTGTTGCAGAGAGTAGCTGAAGAAGTTACTGAGTCAGGTGTAGTTGAGTCGAGTCCATCGGCAGACGGCAGAAGCTTGGTAATGGTTATCGCTCCACTACGTAACAAGGCGGATGCGAAAGCTGATGCTAAGCGAGCGGCAGACAAGAAGGCGAAAGCTGAAGTATCTGCAACCACTGAGACCGAAACTAAGGATTCTGCGGCTGAAACCGCAGACTAGAAAAACAGGAGAGAAGTTATGCCAAAGCAGAAGACCCACTCTGGAGCGAAGAAGCGCTTCCGTTTCACAGGTAGCGGAAAGTTGATGAAGCAGCAGATCAACATGCGTCACAACCTTGAGCACAAGTCATCAAGACGCACCCGTCGTCTAAACCAGGATCAGGTTGTTAGCGCAGCTGATTTCAAGACCATCAAGAAGCAGCTCGGCCACTAGTCCAAGCACATTCAGAATTTATTTAGGAGAAACTAATGGCAAGAGTAAAAAACGCAGTAAACGCGTTGAAGAAGCGTCGTACAGCACTTGAGCGTGCAAAGGGTTACCGCGGTCAGCGTTCACGCCTATACCGTATGGCAAAGCAGCAGGTTCTGCACTCCCTGGTCTATGCATACAACGACCGTCGCGACAAGAAGGGTAACTTCCGTCGTCTATGGATTCAGAGAATCAACGCTGCATCACGTGCGAATGGCCTAACCTACAACCGTCTAATCCAGGGTCTAAACCTTGCAGGCGTTGCAGTTGACCGTCGTATCTTGGCAGATCTAGCAGTAAACGAGCCAAAGGCATTCGCCTCATTGGTAGCTACTGCTAAGTCAGCACTGCCAGCAGACACATCAGCTCCGAAGGTTAAATAACCCAAGTGCTGATTGATCCCAAAGCCGCTAAGGTTCGTGGGGTTGCCAAGCTAGTAAAGAAAGAAGCCCGTCGTGAGACCGGGCTCTTTCTGCTTGAGGGACCACAAGGTTTCCGCGAGGCACTCGAAAGACCGAAACTAGTTCTCGAAGCTTTTGCTACCGAGGAGGCTTTGGCACGTCATGATGATCTGTTTGCAAAAGCTAAGGCTTCACGAATTGAAGTTCAGATTGTTAGCGATGCAGTCCTTGCTGCTCTTAGCGATACCAATACTCCTCAGGGAGTAGTTGCTGTCTGCCACCAGTTCGATGTCTCCCTTGAAGATGTAATTGCAACTAAGCCAAAGCTTGTTGCCTTACTTTCTCAAATTAGAGACCCAGGTAATGCTGGAACTGTGCTTAGAGCGGCTGATGCTGCAGGAGCAGATGCGGTTATCTTCACAGCAGGAAGTGTTGATATCTATAACACCAAGGTAGTTCGATCAACTACTGGTTCTATGTTCCATCTACCTTTCGTAGTTGATGTTGACATCAATGAGGCTGTTGAAGCTTTGAAGGCTGCTGGCATTCAAGTTCTAGCTGCAGATGCCTCAGGCGACTCTTTGCCTGAATTAGCCAAGGATGGCAGTTTGTATGAGCCAACAGCCTGGATGTTCGGCAACGAGGCTTGGGGCTTTGAGCCTGAAATCTTGAAGCTGGCTGATCGAGTTGTTGCAGTTCCAATTTATGGAGCTGCCGAGTCTCTGAACCTAGCCACTGCGGCTAGCGTTTGCCTCTACTCATCAGCATTCCAGCAGAACTCAGCAAGTAGCTAAGCACTAATAAAAACATCAGTAGATATACTTGAGGTCTAATGTCAGAGAACGCAGAAATCACTAAAGCAGCAGTCGATGCTGTTGTTTCTGACGCTCTGAAGCTCATTTCAGGAGCCACTGATCTTTCTTCATTGAAGGCAATTAGATCTTCAGCCGTTGGTGAAAGCTCTGGCATCACAAAGTTGAGCTCACTTATGGGAAAGCTCCCTGGAGATAAGAAAGCAGATGCTGGAAAGCTAATCACTGCAGCCAGAGCAGAGTTGAATGCTGCATTTGCTACAGCTGAAGCGGCTTTCTATCAGGCTGAACAAAACGAGAAGTTACTTCAAGAGAGCGTTGACGTAACAGCTGCTCCAATGACTCAGGTTCTAGGAGCAAGACACCCACTGTCTCTGCTGCAGGATGAGATTTCTGATGTTTTCATCGGGATGGGTTGGGAAATCGCAGAAGGTCCAGAAGTTGAAAGCGAGTGGTTCAACTTTGATGCGTTGAACTTCGACGCAGATCACCCAGCTCGTGCGATGCAAGATACGTTTTTTGTTGAGCCGGTTGAAGCACACCTAGTTTTGAGAACACACACTTCACCTGTTCAGGTCAGATCTCTTCTAGAGCGAGACCTTCCTGTTTATGTTCTATGTCCAGGTCGTGTATTTAGAACAGATGAACTTGATGCAACTCACACTCCTGTTTTCCACCAGGTTGAAGGACTAGCAGTTGATAAAGGTCTAACCATGGCTGATCTCAAGGGAACCCTTGAACACTTTGCTCGAATCATGTTTGGTCCTGATGCCAAGATTCGCCTGCGTCCTTCATTCTTTCCGTTCACTGAACCATCTGCTGAATTAGATGTTTGGCATCCAGGAGCTAAGGGCGGTGCTCGTTGGGTTGAATGGGGTGGCTGCGGAATGGTGAACCCAAACGTTTTGCTTGCAGCAGGAATTGATCCAGAAGTTTATTCAGGATTTGCTTTTGGTATGGGAATTGAAAGAACTCTCATGTTCAGAAACGATGTCAAAGATATGCACGACATGGTTGAAGCTGACGTTAGGTTCTCAAAGCAGTTCGGGGTGGTGCTCTAATGCGCGTCCCATTGTCATGGCTAGGTGAGTTTGTAGAGCTTCCGAAGGATTCAAATGCTGATTCAGTTATGGCTGAACTGGTTAAGGTCGGTTTGGAAGAAGAGGGTTCTCACGGTTACGGACTAGTAGGTCCAATTGTGGTTGGCCAGGTTCTTGAATTTGTTGAAGAAGAACAATCCAATGGAAAAACTATCCGTTGGTGCCAGGTAAGAGTTGCTCCTGCAGGCAAGAAAGCTGGCGATGGCGGAGAAGATGTTCGCGGAATTGTCTGTGGAGCTAGAAACTTTGAGGTCAACGACAAAGTTGTAGTGACACTTCCTGGAGCAGTTCTACCGGGAGATTTCAAGATCGCTGCTAGGTCTACCTACGGCCACGTTAGTGATGGAATGCTTGCCTCTGCTCGTGAGTTGGGGCTAAGCGATGACCACGAAGGAATTCTTCGTCTAGTTACTCTAGGTCTTGATCCTGAAGTTGGCACAGATGCACTTGCCCTACTTTCTTTGGATGATGAAGCAGCCGAAGTAAATGTAACCCCTGATCGAGGCTATTGTTTCTCAATCCGAGGCATTGCTAGAGAGTATGCTCATGCAACCGGAGCTAAGTTCACAGACCCGATTGATTCCGTCAAACCTGTTCACGGTGAAGGCTTCAAGGTTGAAATCAAAGACGCAGCACCTATTCGTGGACGTGTTGGCTCAACAAAATTTGTCATAAGGTCAGCAAGCAACATCAATGCTTCTGCTCCAACTCCTGCCTGGATGCTTTCAAGGTTGAAGCTTGCTGGCATGAGATCTATTTCGATTGTCGTAGACATTACAAACTACGTAATGCTTGAAATGGGCCAACCGATTCACGCTTACGATGCTGCAAAACTTCAAGGTTCAATAACTGTTAGAAGAGCAAATGAAAAAGAGACCATCGTTACTCTTGATGGTCAAACAAGAACTTTGCACTCAGAAGATTTAGTTATCGCTGATGCTTCCGGAGCGATTGGTATCGCTGGTGTTATGGGTGGAGAAAGCACTGAGGTTAGTTCAACTACAACTTCTGTGTTGATTGAGTCTGCAAACTTCGATGGTGTTTCTATTGCTAGATCTGCTCGCAGACACAAACTTCCAAGCGAAGCATCAAAGAGATTCGAACGTGGAGTTGACCCTAGAGTTGCCGAGTATGCGGCTGCTAGAGCAATTGCATTACTAGAAGAATATGCAGGAGCAACTGCTGATTCTCTTGGCTGCTACCTGGATAACTCAGTAAGCCAGGTAACTGTTTTCTTGCCTGAAGGCTTCGCTTCGTCTCTAACCGGTGTTGAATACACAGCTGAAGAAATTACATCCACTCTCAACGAAATCGGTTGTGTGGTTGCAACTGTCGATGGTGGATACGAAGTAAGTGTTCCGAGTTGGAGACCGGATATCACTCACAAGACTGACTTGGTGGAAGAAGTAGCTCGCATTACTGGCTATGACCGAATTCCTTCAAGATTGCCGGTAGCTCCTCCAGGTAGAGGATTGACTAAGACTCAGAAGTTGAAGCGTGCAGTTGTGAACCAACTCGCTGCAACTGGTCACGTAGAGGTACTGACCTACCCATTCCTAAAGCCTGAGCAGAACTCGAGTTTCTTTGATGAATCTGTTTCTCGAGTAACTTTGGCTAACGCGATGCAAGAAGACGTAAATGAGATGCGTCTAAGCATGATTCCTGGTCTTATCGATGCGGCTAAGCGAAATGTTTCTAGAACACTGACAGATCTTTCAATTTATGAGGTTGGTTTGGTTTTCAAGCCTGCTAAGTCAAACGCAGATGTGACATTGCCCAATGGAACATCCTTGCCAAGTGCCAAGGACTTAGAAGCATTGCACGCAAGTGTTCCTCAACAGCCACTTTCTCTAGGGGCTCTATTCATAGGAAACCGCATCGCAGAGCAGGTAGGTCGTAAGGCTATTCGTTCTGGCTATGCCGATGCTATTCAAGCTGCTCGAATTGCTTTTCATGCTGTTGGTTTAGAGCTGGAACTTGCGCAGGCATCACCTCTTGGTTTCCACCCAGGAAGAACTGCTGAACTTAAGGTTCGTGGAACTGATGTCTCAGTTGGCTATGCCGGTGAGCTTCACCCAGAAGTAGCTCTAGCAAATGATCTGCCTAGACAGGTCGGTGCAATGGAAATTAATCTTGAGGTACTTTTCGCCAATGCTCCCGAACTTATTCAGGCAGGTTCTTTGGACACCTATCCAGCAGCTACACAAGATCTTTCACTAGTGATTGATGAAAACGTTCCTGCGGGACAGGTTCTAGAAGTTCTTGCTGAATCAGCAGGAGAACTCCTAGAGGAAATAGTTTTAGTTGATGATTATCGTGGCAGCAACCTTGAGCAAGGGAAGAAATCTCTTACCTTTGCTTTGAGGTTCAGAGCTACTGATCGAACCTTGACTCAAGTCGAGGCTACGCAAGCCAGAGACAATGCTGTCTCAGCGGCTAATGCCAAATTTGGCGCAACAATCAGAGCGTAGGTATCCCATGAAACTAAAGGTAGCCATCTCAGGTGCCAGTGGGTATGTCGGAGGAGAGTTAGCTCGTCTTCTAGAAAAACATCCGAATGTTGAACTCGTTACCGTCACTGGAAACAGCAGTGTTGGTCAAACACTTGGGTCACTCAATCCCGATCTAGTTCAATACTCAGATCTAGTTTTTGTCGAAAACAACAAGGAAAACTTAGCTGGGCATGACGTTGTTTTCCTTGCACTACCTCACACCCAATCGGCAGAAGTTGCTACCTGGTTATCCGAAGACGTTTTAGTTCTAGACTGCGGAGCAGATTTCAGATTGGAATCTGCAGAAGCTTTCGAGAAGTTCTACAAAACCAAACATGCTGGCACTTGGGCTTACGGAATGCCTGAGCTACTTAGAGCGGGTAAAACAAAACAACGCGATGTGCTCATTGGGAAAAAGAGAATTGCAGTTCCTGGTTGTAATGCCACTGCAATGACTTTGGCTTATGCACCTCTACTCAGCGATAACTTGGTTGATCCTTCAGATTTGGTGGCAACTCTTTCCGTTGGCACAAGTGGTGCAGGACGAAACGCTGAAGTGAATC
>JBJOQP010000034.1:0-7694 GCA_046049845.1 Actinomycetota bacterium | reverse complement strand
GCACTTGAGTAAAGGCAGTCTAGGTAGAGGAAACAGCGGTGCTGGTCGGTTGCTTTGTTCTCATCAAGCTTTCTAGCGGTGATGACGAGGTTACCCTGGCCATCTGTGGCTAGGTTGGCGGCCTTATCGGTATAGAACTGCTTTTCGTTGTTACCCCAGCCATAACCCCAACCAAGGTCGTAGGTCCAAAACTTCTTGTCAATCTTGGTTCCAGCCTTGTCATTAAAGTTCTGGGCCCAAAGGACCTTCTCTTGAGCTGGCTTAGCCGCTTTTGGAGCAGTTGCCTGAGCACTGACTGATCCAAGGGATAGGGACAGAACTGCAATCGATGCAGCGACAAATCTGATGCGGGTACTTTTCTTCACGGATAACCTCTTCTGCTCCTATGAAAGACGTCTTGGCTGGGAAACTGCACCAAGAATGATTACTTTTTGGTAACAAATGGCCTGATTACGCTTTCTCAGATTGCTGAGAAACCGCTTTCACGCTTAACTTAGTATTACTGTGAAACCGCTTTCGCAGTTTACTACAAACCTTATTATCGAGGGCGTAGGCCTCCCCAGATAGTTATCGCACAATAACTAGACGGGGAGGCACCCACTCAGTAGGAGAATGACATGTCTAAGAAGTTTGTTTCGATCAAAGCCGCAGCCCTTTTGGCTACAGCTACCCTAACCATGGGTGTTTTAGGATTTGTTTCACCAGCTCAGGCCGCGATTGACTGCACAAAGGCGACAGTCTCCGGTAACGGCTGTATCGTTTTGACCGTCAACACATTTGGTGACGTCATCCAGCCAGCACTTGTTGCTGAGTACAGAAAGCTTCGCCCAGACGTGAAGCTAGCTATCAAGAAGTCAGACCTAGATGCCCTAAACGGTACCGGTCTATTCACCCAGTGTGCTGCTGGTGGAGCGGGTAACCCAGACATCGCTGCCGTTGAGATTTCATACTCCGGTTTCTGGCGTGCATACCCACAGTGTTTCGTTGATCTTCGTAACTTGAGAACTACAGATGGCAACAAGAGTGCTAACGACCTAAAGAAGGACTACCTTTCATGGCGTTGGGAGCACGGTGTTGGCTACAACGACGCTGTTATCGGTATTCCGACTGACGTTGGAGGCCTAGAAGTTGCCTACCGTTGGGACCTGTTCAAGAAGGCTGGCCTTCCTTACCAGAGAGATGCTGTAGGTAAGGCTTGGTCAACATGGCCTAAGTTCATTGAATTCGGTAAGAAGTACGTTGCCAAGCTAACTGCTGCACAGAGAAAAGCAAACGTTGGTTTCATTGACAATATCGGAACTATCTACCCTGCGATCATGAACCAGGGAACTGAGAAGTACTACAGAAACAACGGTACTGACCAGGGTCTATTGATCTACAAGACCAACAAGCAGCTAAAGACAGCTTTCGATACAACAGTTGCTGCTAGCAACGCAAAAATTGGTACTCGTATCGGTCAGTTCTCATCTGACTGGAACGTAGGTATGTCAAAGGGTACATTCGCAGCAATGCTTGCACCAGCTTGGATGATGGACTACATCAAGGGCCAGGCTCCTTCAACCAAGGGTAAGTGGGACATTGCAGAAGTACCTGGTGGTGGTGGAAACATGGGTGGAAGCCAGCTAACCATCCCTAAGGGAGCTAAGAACGCTCAAGAGGCATGGAACTTCATCGCTTGGTACCTAGCACCTGCTCAGCAGTTGACTGTATTCAAGACTTACGGTCTATTCCCTTCAACTCCTTCTCTTTACTCAAACGCAGCTTTGACTGGGTACAAGGACCCATTCTTCAACAACGCACCAGTAGGAAAGATCTACGGTGATGGTGTTAAGAAGTTGAAGCCAATCTTCGAAGGTAAGCTACAGCGCTGCATCGATATGGCTATGGGATCAGCTATCTCACTAGTTGCAAATGGAAAAGAAAAAGTTCCATCCAAGGCATTCGCAACTGGTATTGCCGCAGCCGGTAAGTGCAAATAGTTTCTAAAGAGAGATAAGTAATGTCACAGACAACTGTGGGTAAAGCTCGCGCGAGCAAACCACCTTCACCGTGGAAGCCAGCGAAGCCACAAAGAAAAGTGAACAACATTAATGCTGTTCCTTCTCTAAATGGTCGTTGGGGCTACCTGTTCACGGCACCGTTCTTTGTGATGTTCCTTATCTTCGGTCTAGCTCCAATCATTTACTCCGTATACATTGCGTTCTTCAACTGGGACGCTTTGGGTACACAGGAATTTATTGGTCTTGCTAACTTCGATGAATTGTTTGTGGACACCAGATTCTGGAATGCTCTAATCAACACTCTGGACATCTGGTTGCTCTCAACAATTCCTATGTTGATTTTCTCAATCGGTTTGGCTGCTGTATTGCACAACCCAGCTCTTAGAGGATCAACATTCTTTAGAACTATTCTTCTTGTTCCAAACATCACATCTGTTCTAGCTATCGCGATTGTTTTCGGTCAGCTATTCGGTCGTGACTTTGGTATGGTCAACATCATCATCGGAGCCCTGGGCTTTGAGCACATCGACTTCGTGCAGGGAACCACTTCTTCACACGTTGCAATTGCCTCGATGATTGTTTGGAGATGGACCGGTTACAACGCTCTAATCTTCTTGGCAGCGATGCTTGCTATTCCAAACGAGCTATACGAATCAGCATCACTTGATGGAGCTGGAAAGTTTAAGCAGTTCATCTACGTGACATTGCCTTCACTACGTAACACCATCACCTTCGTACTAATCGTTGGAACTATCGGTGGTCTTCAGGTCTTCGCCGAGCCATTGATTCTTGGTGGTTCATTCAACGGTGGTGACTCAGGTCAGTTCTCAACTTTGACTCTGTTCCTCTTTGAGCAAGCATTCGTTGCTTACAAGTGGGGTTATGCAGCGGCAATTGGAATCATGATCACTGTGATTGTTGCAATCGTTTCAGTCATCAACTTCTTCATTACACGTAAGTTGTCAGGTGAGAGCAAATGAGTCAGGTAGCCGTGAAAGAGCAGACATTGCCAAGACCAGCTAGGAACAAAAAACCTCGCTGGCAGAAGATGGGTATCACCGGTTACATAGCACTGGGCATTGTTACCTTCCTTTCAATCTTCCCGTTCTACTGGATGTTCATCGTTGCATCAAACGGAACAGACGAGATCAGCAAGATTCCACCGACGCTAGTTCCTGGCCCTCGCTTCTTCACTGTTGTTAGCAACGTGTATGAAGCGCTACCTCAGTTCAACCAGGCACTTCTAAACACTGTTTATGTTGGAACTGTTGTTGCGCTAGCTCAGGTGTTCTTCTCAGCTATTGCAGGTTTTGCTTTTGCAAAGTTGAACTTCCGTGGACAGAAGTTCATGGTTCTCTTTGTTGTTTTGACCATGATGCTTCCAAGCCAGCTTGGAATCATTCCTCTATTCATGATCATGGGAAACCTTGGACTAATTGACTCACTAGGTGCGTTGATTATCCCTGCTCTTGTCACAGCCTTCGGTGTGTTCTGGATGCGTCAGGTTATTGATGCTCAGGTTCCTAACGAATTGCTAGAAGCAGCAAGCATTGATGGTGCTGGTGTATTCCGTGCTTACTGGAGCATTGTTGTTCCAATCATTTCTCAGAGCGCATTCGTTCTTGGATTGTTCTCATTCTTGGCAACATGGAACGACTTCCTTTGGCCACTACTTGTATTGAATACTCCAGAGAACTTCACAGCTCAGGTTGCTGTGAACCAGTTGAAGAGTAGCTATGCAATTGACTATGCATTGAACATGGGTGGAGCATTCCTCTCAACAGCTCCTCTTCTAGTTCTGTTTATCTTTGTAGGTAGAAGACTTGTTCGTGGAGTTATGGATGGGGCTGTGAAGGGATAATCATGAGTTTTCCAGAAGATTTCAACTGGGGTTCAGCTACAGCCTCTTACCAAATTGAAGGTGGCTTCAACGATGGTGGTCGCACACCAAGCATCTGGGACACATTCTCAAAGACTCCAGGCAAAGTAGTTAACGGCGATACTGGTGATGTTGCATGTGATCACTACCACCGCTACCCAGAAGACATCAAGATCATGAAAGATCTTGGCATTCAGTCTTACCGTTTCTCTCTTGCCTGGCCACGAATCATTCCTAATGGCACAGGTGAAACAAACAAGCACGGAATTGATTTCTATGACCGTCTAATTGATGGACTACTAGAAGCTGGCATTCAGCCAACAGCTACTTTGTATCACTGGGACTTGCCACAGACTCTTCAGGACAAGGGTGGCTGGGCTAACAGAGACATCGTTCAGCAATTCGCTGATTATGCAACTGTTGCTGCCGAAAAGTTTGGTGACAGGGTTGCTAACTGGATCACAATCAATGAGCCATGGTGTGTGACCTGGCTTGGACACTTCGTTGGTGTTCACGCTCCTGGTCTAAAGGATCTAGAAACTGCAGTTGCAGTTGCCCACCACACAGCTCTAGCTCACGCTGAGGCTACACGTGCTCTTCGTGCGGTTAGACCTGAGATTCGTAGCGGTATCACTTTGAACATGACTAACTACCGCATCGATGACGAGAACAACGCAGAATTACAAGAACTTCGTAACTACTGGGATTCAAACATCAACAAGTGGTGGATGGATGCTCAGCTACACGGAACCTATCCTCAGAACCTAGTTGAACATTATGGCGACAAGCTTTCTAAGGTTGTAAAGCCAGGGGACATGGAAGCCCTAAAGATTGATAGCGAATTCCTTGGTATCAACTACTACTCTGACTCTTTCCTAAACACTCCAACTGCTGAGCAGGTTGAGAAGAACGAAGGAACCTTCGCTTTCCCAATCAACTCAGACGGAACCCCTCCAGGACCTCTTACAGACATGGGTTGGCCAATCACTCCAACCGGTCTAACCGATCTTCTGGTTCGTATTCACAAGGACTGGCCTGAGATTCAAGACATCGCAATTACCGAAAACGGTGTTGCTTATGGTGACGAGCCTGATGAAAAGGGCGAAGTCAACGATGACCGCAGAGTTGATTACTTGGTAAACCACCTTGCTGCAGTTAGCGATGCAATTGATCAGGGCGTTCCTGTGAAGAGCTACTACTACTGGTCTTTGCTAGACAACTTTGAGTGGGCAGAAGGATACGCGAAACGATTTGGTATCGTTTTTGTCAATTTTGAAACATTACAGAGAATCGTGAAACTTTCAGGAAGCGTTTACAGTAAAGTTATTGAGACAAACGGCAAGTCACTAGAAGCCCTCACCAAAAAGTAGGGCCCTGAGTTAGGGAGGTAAGTAGGTATGGTTCCTGCTCCACGCCCTACTTACACAGTCATCGCTAAAGCTGCCGGTGTTTCCGAGGCCACAGTCTCCCGCGTTCTAAATGGCGATGACAGCGTTCACCCCGATAGAGCTAAGCGTGTTCATGAAGCCGTCGACAATCTTGGCTACCGAAAGAACCGTGTAGCCTCGGCTCTTGCCTCAGGTAGATCTGGTCTTATTGCCGTTGTTATCGACGATGACCTTTCAGTATTTAGCGACCCATTCTGGGGAACAGTAACTTCTGGCGTTAGCCGCATCCTTTCTGAAAACGGCATCCACACAGTTCTCATGGTTTCACCTGTTGGTTCTGTCGATGGTGGTGTTGCTCACTACCTGAAGTCAGGTGAAGTTGATGGAGCAATCTTCTTCGTTCTACACAGTGATGCCTTGGTAAATAACCTCAAGAAGAGTGGTTTGCCAATGGTTATTGCGGGAACTCCTCACTCAAGCTTGGATATTCCATTTGTAGACACCGATAATTTCGGTGGAGCTTATGCAGCCACCAAACACCTCATCAACGTTGGGTGCCAGAAGATCGGCATCATCACAGGTGACATTGGAACAACAGCTGCTAAGCAGCGTCTTGACGGCTACCTCCAAGCCTTCAGAGAAACAGGGCATGTTCCTGCCAAAGGTTTGATTTGTGAGGGTAACTACTCTCTTGAGAGCGGTATGGAGAACACCAGGAAGCTATTGGCAGAGCACCCAGATATCGATGGAATCTTTGCTAGCAACGACTTGATGGCAGCTGGAGCGGTTACTGTACTTCAGGACATGGGCAAGCTAGTTCCTGAGGATGTCAAAGTAGTTGGCTTCGATGATGCTCTTATTGCTCAGACTTCTAGACCTGCTCTAACAACTATTCGTCAGGATGTTGTTGCCTTGGGTGAAGCTGCAGGCAAGCTAATGATCGCTCAACTAGATGGTGAAGATGTTCAACCGTTCATCACGACCACAGAGCTGATCATTCGCGGTAGTGCCTAGATAACAAATTGGTAACTACCCGCGAAACCGCTTTCACGAGTTCTTTCTCTCGGCTAATCTGAAAACAGGAAGTGTGTGCGCACTCCGAAAGATTGTGGAGATTTGCACACCTGTATGTTTCCCACTCCTTCGGTCACACATTCCGGCCTAACTGAAGGAATAAAAATGAGTGTAAAGACCAGTAAATTCATAGCATTTGCATCAACTGCATTGCTTTCTATCGTTGGTGTTGGAGCTATTTCAACTCCTGCTAATGCAGCTGCCTGCCCTTATCCAGTAGAGAACCCGGCAAGCAACGACAAGCCGAAGTACAACATTCGCTTGATCAGCCCGTCTCTAACTGACGACAACTCAATCCGTCGCTACGACTTCGAATCTCAGTTCACCATGGACTGTGACTGGTTCGGTGTTGGTATGCGCTTCAACCAGGTCTATGTTCCATTCGGTCTTCGCACCAACCTAGTTTTCCAAGCAACCACACCTACAGGTGCTCCTCTTGCTAACGCAAACGTTACTCTTCGTGCTAACAAGGGTTACTCAAACTCAAACGCTGCTGTGAAGGTTAATGGCATCAAGGCTAGACCAGCTCCATCAAATGCATCTGATGGTGCCAACATCATTGGTAAGACAGACGCTAACGGAGTTGTGAACTTTGTTGTTGCATCACCTGCTGACTGTGAAGAATACGGTGGTCTACTGCCTGACGCTCCATCTAGCCCAGGTGCAGACACTCCTAACGACACAAACGCAGACCCAACAACAGACTGCTTCAGCCAGTTCCTACCAAGCATCACCGGTGAGAAGACTGACTCAGCAGACTTCGTTGAGTTGCACTACTTCAACCCAGCAGGCTTGGACTTCACTGCATCCGATGCAAACATTTCACTTCTTGCACCGACTCTAAGAGCAGTTGAAACACCAGCTGGTAAAGCAAACGCTCTTGACAGCAACGGAACTCTTCAGGCATACGCTCCTACCGGATCAAAGACTGTAGTTGCATTCCAGGCATTGAAAGCTAACGGAAGTTATGCAATCAACCAGCCGGTAACTGTTCGAGTCAACCTAGCCAACTCAGGTGCTACTGCAAAGGTTTCTGCAGGTATCTTCTCAGTTGCAGGACTTGTTATTCCAGTTCCAGCTAATGCTTCAAAGACAGCTGAAGACCAGCTAGTTCTAACTGGAACAACAGACGCCTTCGGTGTTGTTGTATTCAGCTTGAACAACTCAGACACAACTGCTAGCGCACCGCCAAAGACTTCAACATCTGCTATTCCTGCGGGCTCTAAGTTCGCAAGAGTATATGCCGAAATCACTGGCAAGGTAAACACTGGTAACCCAGTTGAGTTCCACTACTACAAGCCAATTCCTCCAACAGTTATTGCTGCTACTGCAGTTGGTCGCAAGATCAACGTG
>JBJOQP010000033.1:0-8035 GCA_046049845.1 Actinomycetota bacterium | reverse complement strand
CAAGACTTGAGCAGGCTAACTTCCAGGCAAACTTCGGTTTCTAGTAAACCTTTGACACGATGACTTGGTTACTTTGTGACCAAGCATCTGCCCTGAAGTACTTCTGATCGCAAACTCTCTTGAGCTTTAGCTGAATCAATCCCCCTAGTCTCTGCATACTCGCAACCTTGTATTTGGTTCCTCCAATAGAGACAGTTTTGAGTTTGGCTACCTGCCCAAGAATAATTGATTCAACTTCTATCGGCATCGAGCATCTGTCGATCGGCTCTGCTACATCAAGTGGAGCTACTACTTCAACATCTGCAACTACCGGTCTTGGAAGCAATGCAGTTAAGGCAACGACTGCAGCAATCGTTCCCATGATTAGCGTCCTCTTTCGCGACGAAGGTTCTGCTACTTCAAAACCAGATATTGCGTTTAGTTTTTGAGTTTCAGTCTTTCTTCGTTTCCGAAGTGCCTCAACAATCTCCTTCACTTCAGAAACACTTACCAACAGAGCGACTGTGCCATTTCGGAGTCGAACGGGACTTGCCTGCTGTTTTGACAAAGACGCAAGCAGCAACGGCCAAGCTCTTGCTCTACTTGGAACAAGAAGAAATTGGCTCTGGCCTAATCCTCGCCGATCTTGAACAAGCCAGATGGTGCCAAAGGATGCTCTTTTCACTCGCTTCAAAACAGCAAAGTGCCTCAAAGCTGGCTGTGAAGTGAAGAGCATGCTCAATCTTGAATCTCTGGCTAGCGAAACCCCATAATCCTGCTGTTAGTTGTGGATTTCTCTAGGTTTTTGGATGTTGTGGAAGGGATTTAGAATTGAGTCATGCCAATCTTCGAAACCCTAGGACTAGCTCCTAATTTTGTCGATTATCAGAAGGCCTGGGACATCCAAAGAGAAGTTCACGCTCAAGTTGTTAGCGGAGAAAGACCCAACACAGTGCTTCTTCTAGAGCATGATGGCGTTTACACAGCAGGCAAGAGAACCGAAGACGAAGAACGTCCTATAGATGGAACTCCGGTGATTGATGTTGATCGTGGCGGAAAGATCACATGGCATGGTCCAGGTCAGCTAGTTGGCTACCCAATCATGAGACTGCCTGAACCTATTGATGTTGTTGGTTATGTCAGATGGCTTGAACAGGTTCTGGTTGACAGCATTGCTGAGTTTGGACTACAGACCGAAAGAGTAGAAGGCAGATCAGGTGTTTGGGCTCCCGTTGGAGACACTCACGTAAAGGTCGCTGCCATTGGCATTCGAGTTGCTGAGAAAGTAACAATGCACGGCTTCGCTTTGAACTGTAATAACTCTTTGGAAGCTTACGAAACCATCATCGCCTGCGGTATCAAGGATGCTGAAACAAGTACGATAAGCAAGTTGCTGAATCGTGAGGTTACCCCAGCCATGGCAGCAGAAGTTATTCAAAGACGTCTAGTTGAAATAGAGAAGGTGTCAAAGTGAGTGAAGAACCAGTAGCGCCTAAGAGGATGCTTAGAGTTGAAGCTCGTAACGCTGAGGTACCCATTGAGAGAAAACCTGAATGGATTAAGACCAAAGCAAAGATGGGTCCTGAGTATCAGGCACTGCACTCTCTTGTAAAGACTGAAGGTCTTCACACTGTTTGCCAAGAAGCTGGTTGCCCAAACATTTTCGAATGTTGGGAAGACAGAGAAGCAACTTTCCTCATTGGTGGCGCTCAATGCACCAGACGATGTGACTTCTGCCAGATTGATACCGGAAAGCCTGCCAATCTAGATCCAGATGAGCCTAGACGTGTTGGTCAATCAGTCAAGAAGATGCAACTTAGATACGCAACCGTCACTGGTGTAGCCAGAGATGACCTTCCTGATGAAGGTTCATGGCTTTACGCAGAGACAATCCGCCAGATTCACAAGCAGTCCCCTGGCACCGGAGTTGAAATTCTTATTCCTGATTTCTCAGGGAAGCCAGAACTGCTTCAGAAGATTTTTGACGCTAAACCTGAAGTCTTCGCTCACAACGTTGAGACTGTGCCAAGAATCTTCAAGCAGATTAGACCTGCTTTCACTTACGAGCGTTCTCTAGATGTAATCACCCAGGGAAGAAATGCTGGCATGGTTACCAAGAGCAACCTAATTCTTGGCATGGGTGAAGAAATATCTGAAGTCATCCAGGCCCTTCAAGATCTCTACGACGCTGGAACAGACATCATCACAATCACTCAGTATCTGAGACCAACTGTTAGACACCATCCAGTCTCTCGATGGGTCAAGCCTCAAGAATTTGTTGAGCTAAAGGAAATCGCTGAAGGCATGGGCTTCCTAGGAGTTCTTAGCGGTCCTTTGGTTAGAAGCAGCTACCGAGCTGGACGTCTATGGGCTCAATCCATGATCAAGCGTGGCGACACTATCCCAGAACACTTGCAACACCTTGCCGAAGCTGCTGCCAAAGACGGCTTCAGCCAAGCGGTAAAGTAAAAAGGACGAAAAGGCAGAACAATGGCTAAAAAAGAAAAAGTAAAGAAACCTAAGGGCAACGGAGTGTTCTCTCAGTTCCGTGAGCAGACCAAATTCCTAAAGGAAGTTGACCCTAAGGCGATGCCGCTCGGCATCCTATTCGCAGCTTTGACCTTTGTAGTGATCACTGTTGTTGGTGCATTCGTTTCAGGTCTGAACTTCCTTGGAATGGTCATCTGGGTTGTTCTGGCTATTGTTAGCGCCTACCTAACCTTGCTTTTGACCATGACTAGACGAGCTAACACAGCCATCTTCAAGAAGTATGAAGATGAGCCTGGCCGAGTCTCAATCACTGTTGGAACCCTTACCCGCAGACGCTGGAAGGGCAACAACCAGCCTGTAGCCATCAATGCTCGCACCAAAGACATGGTTTTCCGTATTGTCGGACCTGCTGGAGTGGTTCTAATGGCTGAAGGCTCTAAAACCAGTGCCAGAGCCCTACTTGAAGACGAGAGACGTAAGGTTCAGAGACTAGCTTCTGGAGTAACAGTCCACACTTTCTACACCTCCCAAGATGGCGAAGGTGTGCCTCTTGCCCAGCTTCACAAGAAGGTTTCCAAGCTCAAGAGAACCCTTAACCGTGCTGAAATCAATGCTGTTCAGAACCGCCTGGCTTCTATTGACAGCCGATCAGGACTACCTATTCCAAAGGGAATTGACCCCACCAAGATGAGGGCTTCTCGCCGAATCCAGTAGATTTTCAAGGTTTTACATTCCTGAAACATTGATTGGCAATATCTCCCCTCTCAGCCCTATAAAGTTGTTGTGAGCGTAATGGAACGTTCGAATCCACAAACCTTTGAAGGGCTAACCCTATGTTTAAATCAGCATCCGAGGTCATCAAGTACATCAAAGATGAGGACGTCAAGTTTCTAGACGTACGCTTCACAGATCTACCTGGTGTCCAGCAACACTTCAACCTGCCAGTGAGCCAGATTGACGAAGACTTCTTCGTTAACGGACAGCTTTTCGATGGATCTTCAATTAGAGGATTTGCATCAATTCACGAATCAGACATGCAGCTAATCCCTGATGTATCAACTGCATACCTTGACACTTTCCGCGTCGAGAAGACCCTGATCATCAACTTCGACATCTACAACCCACGTAACGGTGAGATCTACCACCGTGACCCACGTCAGGTTGCTAAGAAGGCTGAGGCATACCTTGCTTCAACTGGAATTGCTGACACAGCGTACTTCGCACCAGAAGCAGAATTCTTCATCTTCGATGAGGTTCGCTACGAGACCAAGTCAAACACTGCTTACCACTTCGTAGATTCAATCGAAGGTGCTTGGAACTCAGCTCGTGAATTCGAATCAGATGGTGGCCGTAACCTAGGAAACAAGACACCTTACAAGGGTGGATACTTCCCTGTTTCACCAGTTGATCACCTAGCTGACATCCGCGACGAAATCGTTCTAAACCTTGAAAAGGCTGGACTAGTCGTTGAGCGTAGCCACCACGAAGTTGGTACTGCTGGTCAGTGTGAAATTAACTACAGATTCAGCACACTTGTTCAGTCAGCAGATGACGTTTTGAAGTTCAAGTACATCGTCAAGAACACTTCATACAACTACAACAAGACAGCTACTTTCATGCCGAAGCCACTATTTGGTGACAACGGTTCAGGTATGCACGTTCACCAATCTCTATGGAAAGATGGCAAGCCATTGTTCTATGACGAGAACGGCTACGGCGGTCTTTCAGACATGGCTCGCTGGTACATCGGTGGTCTACTAAAGCACGCGCCAAGCTTGCTTGCATTCACCAACCCGACTGTAAACAGCTACCGTCGTCTAGTTCCTGGTTTCGAAGCTCCAGTAAACCTTGTTTACTCAGCTGGTAACCGTTCAGCTGCTATTCGTATTCCTATGACTGGAACAAACCCGAAGGCAAAGCGTATTGAGTTCCGTGCACCAGATGCATCAGGTAACGCCTACCTAGCCTTTGCTGCGATGTTGATGGCTGGTCTTGATGGAATCAAGAACCGCATTGAGCCACACGCTCCAGTTGACAAGGACCTTTACGAGTTGCCACCAGAGGAAGCAAAGAACATTCCTCAGGTTCCAGGTTCACTTGAAGAAGTTCTTCAGGCTCTTGAAGCTGACCACGAATACCTGCTAGCAGGAGATGTATTCACCAAGGATCTAATTGAGACCTGGATTGACTACAAGCGTGAGAAGGAAATCAAGCAGTTTGCTCAGAGACCTCACCCATTCGAGTTCGAGCTTTACTACGGAGTTTAATTTCTCAGTAAAAAAGCGGGCCGTCTTTTTAGGTGGCCCGCTTTTTTTAGTTAAAGAACAATCTCTCAAAGACCTGTCTAGATCTTCTGGTTCGACCCAGATAGTCCTCTTCCAGTGCACTTGCTGAACCACGAGGATACTCAAGGATTCTCGCCATACCTTCTAGTTGTCTTCTATCGAGAGATAGAACATCGGAAACCTTGTTTGACCACAGCACTCCTGAAGACCGAACTCTGCTAGTCAATACCCAAGCTTCTGATAGCACTCTGGCATCGTGTTCTTCCATCAATCCAGATTCAACTAAAGCGTTTAGAGCATCAAGTGTCTTTGGAGTTCTGATGTTTGGGAACTCGTTACCGTGTTTGAGTTGAAGCAGTTGAACCAACCACTCAATGTCACTCAAAGAGCCTCTACCTAGCTTTAGATGACGTTTAGGGTCCGCTCCTTGTGGAAGTCGTTCGTTCTCAATTCTGGCTTTGATTCTTCTAATCTCAATGACTGACTTACTCGCCAACTCTGCTGGGTATCGGTATTCATCAATAACCTCGTTGAACTCAGCAACCAGTTCCTGGCTGCCGTAAATCATTCGTGCACGAAGTAGCGCCTGGTTCTCCCAGATGTCTCCCCACCTGCTGTAGTAGGCACGGTAGGAATCAACTGATCGGGCAACTGTTCCGTTTTTACCTTCTGGTCTTAGGTCCATGTCTATTTCAAACTCAAGTTGAGGATCTTTTACTAGACGGTGAAGCTCAGAGATGATTCGCTCAGCCAGTTTTTGAGATTGCTCGCTACTACTTTCTTCATCGTTTCGATAGACAAACATCACGTCCGCATCACTACCAAAACCAAGCTCTTGGCCACCAAATCTGCCCATGGCAACTATGCCGAAATCAACACTTTGTTTCAGCTCTCTAGCCAATGAATCTTGAATAGCGGAAGCCAATGTGATTAGATACCACTCGGTTAGATCTGATAGTCCTTGAGAAACCCCGGCGATGTTTAGTTCGCCAACCACAGATCCAAGAGCCAGACGAAGAGTTTCTCTTCTTCTGATGTGTCTAACTGCTTTAGCAAAATCGTCTAGATCATCGTGTCGTGAGGCAAGAGATTCAGACTGCTCGGTCAATTCCTCAAGAGTTACTGGATTTAGTTGATCTGGATCTTCGAACCAGGCTGCACCTTCAGGAATTAGTTCCAGAAGAGCGGTTGCCAGTCTGCTGTTTGATAAAGCGATGCTCAATCTTTCTGCTGCTCCAGTGCTATCTCTCAGCATTCTTAGGTACCAGTGCGATTCACCCAAGTTCTCACTTAGTCTTCGGAAAGCAAGAAGAGCTGAATCTGGATCTGTACCTT
This sequence comes from Actinomycetota bacterium, assembly GCA_046049845.1. Taxonomy (GTDB): domain Bacteria; phylum Actinomycetota; class Actinomycetes; order Actinomycetales; family Microbacteriaceae; genus Rhodoluna. Next base: position 1,946 of record JBJOQP010000033.1, on the reverse strand, counting down.
CAGAGAACCACTGCAGAAGAACCGGTAGCAGTTGACGTTGGATCTGTGCTCTTCTGGACAATCCTGAAGTCAGTGCACTTATGTGCTGCAGAGCACCTGCTGGATTGAGATAACCAATTGCTGAAAGTCTGTCGGAAGCCTGTTCGTTGGAAAGTTCTAAGCCGCCTCCAGCTTTTGAAACAGCAGCCAGCAATGGGCGGTAGAAAATTCTTTGATGCAAAGCTCTGACTTGGAGCTTTACCTCTCCCCAATTTTCCAAAAGAACATCTGAAGTCCAATCCAAATTCACCGATCTAGCAATTACTCGCTGGGCTTCAGGTTCAGTGGGCATCAGATGAGTTCTTCTCATCTTTGACATCTGAATTCGGTGTTCTAGAACTCTGAGGAACTTATAGTGAGCAGAGAACTCCGCTGCCTCACTTCTACCGATGTAACCACCGTCAGATAACTGATCTATTGCAGAAAGTGTGTCGGCTGCTCGAACACTTTCATCTGTTCTTCCGTGTACCAACTGCAGTAACTGAACAGTAAATTCAATGTCTCGGAGTCCACCAGGACCCAGTTTGATTTGTCTATCAACTTCATCAGCAGGAATATTTCCGCTGACTCGCTCTCTCATCTTTTGAACCGATTCAACAAAGTTATCTCGCTGCGTTGATTCCCATACCAATGGGTTCATAGCAGCAAAGTAGGCTTCACCTAACTCCTTGTCCCCTGCCATTGGCCTAGCCTTCAGGAGTGCCTGGAACTCCCAGTTCTCTGCCCACCTTGAGTAGTAGGAAGCATGTGAATCAAGTGTTCTTACAAGAGCTCCTGCCTTACCTTCAGGTCTAAGGTTGGCATCCACCTGCCATAGAGCAGGTTCTGGATTCGTCGAATCCATTGCCCTCATCATTCGCGTGGCTAGCTTCGTAGCAATTTCTAGCATCCTGGAAGTCTCGAGAGAATCGTTAGCAGCTTCAGCAACATAGATTACGTCAACATCGCTGATGTAGTTCAGCTCCCCCGCACCACCTTTACCCATACCGATTACTGCTAAACGAGTAGAGGCAACTTCTTCCTTAGTGAAAGTGCCAAACTCTGAACTATTCGCTAGCTCTCTACGAGCAATAACTAATCCACCTTCCAAAGCCGCTGTTGCTATGTCAGCTAAGGCTTTTGAAACAGAAGGTTGAATAACCATTGGAATACTTGCAGACAGATCAATAACTGCAATCTTTACTAGTTCAGTTCGATATGCCTTACGGAGATTAGTGACCTGAACAGAACTAGGCTCAACCTCACTAGCTATAGCTTGATTGAACAGAGCAACATATTGTTCTTTTGTTTGTAACTTCTGTTCTTTTTCGAATTCCTTCAGAACAGTTGGATTCAATTCAACAAACTCTGCAAGAGCTGAGGAAGCTCCTAGCAATCTGCATAGTCTCAGTGCTGATTCTTCTTTAGAGAGAAGTTTCTTTACCGCTGATTTACTCTCTCTAGAGATCCTGATGAGAAAATCTAGTGCTTGGTCAGGATTGGCTGACTTACTAAGTGAGGCAAGGGCTGATCTACCGCTGTCACCAACCAGCGAGACTAGCTCATCAAGCTTCGCAATAGTTCCATCTAGATCTGTGAAACCATACCTGGCAAGTGAGGCTAGCGACCCACCAGTTCTTGCTGTGGACATTAGAGAACTTCGAGGTTGGTCTTCAATTCAAAAGGAGTTACTTGCGAACGGTATTCGCTCCACTCCTTGCGCTTGTTGGCAAGTACATAACTGAAAACTTGCTCCCCTAGAACTTCAGCAGCAAGTTCAGATTCTTCAAGAAGACGAATAGCGTGATCAAGTGACTGAGGAAGAGCTTGGATACCCATTGCTCTGCGTTCAGAGTCTGATAGATCCCAAACGTTATCTTCGGTTTCTGCAGGCAACTCGTAGTTGTTTTCAATTCCCTTTAGACCAG
>JBJOQP010000032.1:0-8516 GCA_046049845.1 Actinomycetota bacterium | reverse complement strand
GGATTCTCATTGGAACTACGCGTTCTAGTTTCTGACCCGGGCTCTGGCATGAAAAGCATTGAAGTTGGATTTGCACCTTCAGCAAACAGGTACTCAATCGTTTCTAAGCCTTGGGCAGTTATTCGCGACGCCACAATTACTTGCAGAAGCATTGAAGACGCAAACTTAAATCGTGAGCCGGAATTGCAAAAGCCAGTGACCAATTGTCTAGAGTCTGGAACTCCAAATAATGGTCTCTACAAGCTAGCAGTCAATGTGCCTAAAGGTTTGCCAAAGGCCGAATTCTCAGTTGAAGAGATTCGAATCGAAGACCAGACTCAAAATGTACAGAGGTTTGAAGGATCTGAAGTAGGTAAGAAGAAACTTCAAACTCGTTTCACTCAAACAGGAATCGTGGATCGCGCAGCACCGAAACTAACCGGCGCTGTAATTGCAGGAAACAAGATAGTTCGAAATTCTGGCGAACGCGTAGTAGCCCGAATTGCCTTTACGGATGCTGGCGGAAATTCAATTGGTAGATTCTGGATGTCATATGACTTACCCGAAAGTGGATACGAACTAGATCCTGGCTTCTCACAGTGGGTTGAAGTAAGGAAACCGCTAAAGAAGTGTGGCCAAGTTGAAGCTCAGTGGGATCCTTGCCTGTATTCAGGAACATCTGCCTCAGGTGTTTTGGAATTCTATTTAGATGTTAACCCTCAGTGGCATGACCTGAAGTTCCTTTGGAAGGCACAGAAGCTCGTTCCTAAGGACTACTCAATCGAGGACTTGCTTGGTAATCAATATCAGGGAACTTTGTCTAGCAAATTAGCCTCAGCGCTTACCTACTTCAAAGGTTTCGCAGGCAGAGCACCTGTAGACGATAGAGATTTTGATGCTCCAACACTTGTTAACTTTGTAGTTGACAAGTCCGAGGTGGACACTGGCGATTCAGCTCAGACTGTAACTGCCAATGTGACACTAAGGGACACAGGCGCGGGATTGAACCTTTACACCACAAATATCACCCTAGATCTTGCAATGGAGTCAGGTCCTTCGGTTGCCTGTACTATTTCAGGATCTGGAAAAGGAACTAACGCCCAGGCGACATTTACCTTTACCTGTGTTCTTGCCGCCCACTTGGCTAATGGAACATACGGTTTCTATGTGAATGCAGGCGACATGTCCCTAAGGGCTAACAGACTCTTACTAAGCCCATCCGAGGTAGTAATCGGGGGCAAAGTGGTTTCAATTACAAACGGTTAGTTTTTAGACTCGCTTGGAAGGTGTTATCTCTTGTAGGGACAATGCCTACAAATGGTTGCACAGCATTTGCCTTGTTCAACCAGTGATTGGGCGTTGAATACAAAGAACCCGGTTTCAGGGTCCTTGTAGCCAGGCTCTCCTTGATCTAATGACTTATTGTGTTCAAACATGATCTGCTCGAAGAAGGGGTTCGACTCATTGAGCCTCTCAGGGTGTGGCTGATTCAAATCTCGTCGAACCACATCTCTTTTAGGCATAAGAGGACTATCGTATGTCTAGATTCAATCAGCCAAGCGAAGGCACTCCTAGTGGCATCAGGAGAGGGTTTTGCGTTAAGGGCTTCATATTCGCTGTTTTAGACTGGCAACTATAAAGACAAGTAAGCGACTGTGTGATTGAGAGACTATGACAAATATCCGTGGCACACTGATTGGCATCTATAAGGCTGACGGGGGAATAGTTGGCGAGCTAACTTACTTCTTCGGGCACTTAGTTGGTGTTAGAAGCTGCAGTCTTTGCGACATCACTCACTCTCCAGTTAGCAAGAAGAAGTCATACAAGGCCCTAGAGCAACACATGCTCACTGAGCACGCAATTCAAATGCGTATGATTCACCTGAATGAGCGAAATGAACGTGAGCGAAAGGCTTCAGAAGGCCGAGAGCCCTGTGTGCTCCTGGAGTATCCAGATCAGTCAATTTCTATGTTCCTAGATTCAACAGACCTAAAAGCTCTTTCTGGAAGTGTCAGTTCTCTAAAGAAGTTGATTACTTCAAGACTTGATCTATACCTCTAGCCAAAACATGGAAGAGAACGCGTGCACATCTAGTTGAGTTCAAAGAATTTAGCTTCTCACTCTCATGTGCATCTTGAGAATAGTGTGCACTTCATATTCTGCTGTGTTGGGCCAGTGCATTCCGATTTTGTGGATTCGAAGCGACACTAATCCATGTAGTGAAACCCAAAGGCTCAGGACATTTTGCTGATCCTTTATCGAAATCTTCTTTGTACCGGAGACGACTTTTGACAAGTTGTCGACCATATGTAACCCGGGCCTAAGGCCTCGTTCAAGAAGTTTAGGGTCATCGGTAGTTTCAAATAGAAGTTGATAACCGCCAGGGTTATTCAATCCCCACAGTACATATGCGGTCGCTACGGCTTCGATGCCGTCTCGCTTATTCTTTGCAGACGAACGAGCTTCGTCGATATGCCATTCAAGATCTTCAAATAGCGAAGAAATTACCTCGAAGAATAGATCTTCTTGGGATTTAAAGTGGCGGTAGGCAGCACCGAGGGACACTCCGGCTGTAGCCGCAATTTCGCGCATGGTAGGTAGCTTGATCGGTTTTGACTCCGAGAGTAAGGTGGCGGCTACATCCACGAGTCTCGACTTAAGGCTCGCTTCCGGCGTCGCCTTAGAGTTTGCCCTACCGCTCATCATTCTCCAAAATCTCTTACGTGAACAAGCGTATACTGCATTTAGTGAACAAACGTTCACACGTAAAGGAAATTTTGAAAACACGCAAATCAATCTTCGCGTTCTCGACAGTTCTGCTAGCTTCGCTAATGTTAGGCGGTTGCTCGTCCTCAACGGAGTCAAATACAAGAGCGGCTAAAGACATCACCAATGCTGTGCTCACACAAACAAGCCAAGATTGTTCCGAATATGCGGCGTCTTATGAATCCAATGTGAAAGACGTGAAGAATGGAACGGAATTCACGGGCCAACTTTCAGTCTCAGCCAGCATCAGTTCGTGCCAAGTTGTGGCTAATGCAATTCCGAATTATGACTTCAATGACTCGACTGCCAACTTTGCCACTGATGTAGCAGAGCAATCATTATCTTTCAACATCCCACGAAATCCTAAGGCTGCTAACTCAAGTACTGAACTTTCTATTCTTTACTATGGCGCTGTGATGCTAAATGGGGTAGTTCTCGATCAAGTTGCTAATGGCTGCTACATGCCTAGTGACACCTCTGCCGATAAAGACGGCAACATTCCTAATGGCTGCGGGCTATGGGTCGACTGGCGTTTAGATCCACTTGGCAAAATCAGCTTGGGTGCCGATTCTCATAACGCTCACACGCAACCCGATGGTCTTTATCATTACCATGGCAACCCGTATGCGCTTTATGACACTGAGGACACCTCGAAAGTGTCACCGGTAATCGGATTTGCAGCAGACGGCTTTCCAATCTTTGGCCCGCTATTTAAAGATGAAAAAACAGGTGAGACTGTTGAAGCAGTTTCGGGTTACACAATAAAGTCTGGAACTCGACCGGATGGCGAAAGCAGCCCAGGCGGAAGCTACGACGGCACTTACATCCAAGACTATGAGTTCACAAATGTTGGAAATCTTGACAAGTGCAATGGTCAGATCGTCAATGGAGAGTACGGCTACTACGTGACCAAAAGCTATCCATATGTAATGGGTTGCTACACAGGAACCCCGGACTACAGCTTCTTCCGTTTTCAGGACATCGTGATCTGGGCTGTCGCAGGTATGGTCGTAATTTTAGGAGCTCTAGCCGGAACGGTTGTTGGTGTCGTAAGAAGAGCTAGGCGCAAAAGCAAAACAGAAACTTTAGGCGAGGAAAGCAAGTAAAAAATGAAGAAATCCATAATTCTTTCGGCTGTAGCGGGTGCTGTTGCCGCTCTTCTCTCCGTCTACTTCTTAGCTGGTTCCGTTACTAGCTCAGCCGGTCCAATAGGTGCCCCCGGTGTCGTCGCTGCAAACTTCAAAACAGGAGCTCTGACTGAGTCGATTAGTGAAGAGGATTGCACGCTCTCGAGCGGTGACAAAACAACTTGCTATCGAATAACAGTCACAGGAGATCCTGTTGATACAAAGATTGGACCGTTTTGCCCGGAAACCACAAGTTCGACATCAAGTGAGTCTGGTATTTGGCTAGATGGAAGCAAGGTTTATGACGTTGACGGAGCGTTCATTCTTGATCTAGCTACCATCTACGGCGATGCCAAGTGGAAGCTCTATGACGACAGCGGCAAAGTAAATGTCACAGACACCAAGGAAGCGTTCCAGGGGGCTGCAAGACCAGACGTGGAAGAAGCGTACAAATATCACTGTGTCGAAGGTACTTATGAGTGGACTCAAACTGGAAAGCCTGTTCCAATTTCGGTACTAGTTCCAAAGACACCTATGCTCGCATCCTCTGCAACGACCACTCAAGGAACCGATCTCGGAGTCACACTAAATGGTTTAGTGATTGCACCTTCTGCTCCTGTAGAAGCCATTTTGAGCGCTTACACAATTGCAGCATTTGATGACTGCGGCGGTCACTTCAACCCTGGTGAGGGATACCACATGCACGCTTATACGGCTTGTGAGGGGACTCAATACGGAAGCAGCATTCAAGAACCCGACGCTGAAACCTCGATTATTGGCTATGCTCTCGATGGCGTTGCAGTGTTTGCCCCACTTGCGGAAAACACTACGATTCAACTTGACGAATGTAACGGACGCACAACACAAAAAGACGGCTACCACTATTACGCGCAGTCTGCGGAGTTTAACCGCGTGATTAAGTGTTTCAAAGGTCTCACCGCAGTTGACGACAAGCAGCAAGCAGGTCCACCTGCTGGTCAACCACCGCTAGGGCCTCCACCCATTGAAGGAAATGCTTCAAGCTCGTCAACGAATTACTGGCTTGTCGGCGGAAGTGCTGTTGCTGGTGCTTTTGTTTTTGGTGGTTTAGCTGTTTTGGTTGGAAAGCGTAGGTCCAGACAAAGTACAGAAAGTCAAGACTAAGACTTCAATGAATCTTTGTGCCACACAGAGCAATCGCAGGCATGGTGCTCGTCAAGGTCTAGAAGTCTTGGTCCTTGTCTTGATTGCAATTATTTCTACACCTTCGCTCGCCTTGGCGCATACTTTTCTTACGCAGCCCATAACTCTTAGCGTCCGCGATCAGGTGGTTACTGGAACGGCCACGGTTGACGGTAGTCAGCTAACTCAGTCAGAGGGCGGCAAAGAGCGGGTTGCTCTAATTGCAGCTCAAAAGCTAATTAGTATCCGGGTTAATGGTGATGAGCTTGAAATAACAGCCGCTTGGACAAACCCGGCTGTAGGTTCAGTCGATGCAAAGAATGTGTCCATCGTTTTTGTTTCTGAGCCCTTTGTGGGAGCCTTGAGTCGAATAGACATGCGTTGGAACTTCTCCTCTTCAAGCAAGCAAGTTCTCTTGCAAACAAGCAATACCTCCATGCTCGCCAACCTTGACGAAAAAGACTCCGTTTCATTCAACAATTCGTTTTGGGATTCAGCTTGGTCGTATTTCAATCAGGGCATCGGGCACATAGTTCTTGGTCTCGATCACTTACTATTTCTCGTCGTACTCGGACTCGGTTTGTTTAAGGTCAAGATTGGCCGGAAATCTGCATTTAGGGGAGTCGCTCTAGTCGGTGCCTTCACTCTAGGCCATGCGCTGAGCTTTACCCTTGCCTACTTTGGCCTAGTTTCACCAACAGCTTCTTTTGTGGAGCCGTTTATCGCCATGTCCATTTTCTTTGCCGCTTTAGGTGCACTTTCAAAATGGGAGTGGGAAAAATATTGGGTAATCGCCAGCTTAATTGGCTTAGTGCACGGTTTGGGTTTTGCTTCTAGCTTGGCTCAAATGGGCATCGCGACTTCGCAACATGCAGTGGCAATAGTTTCATTCAACTTAGGTGTTGACTTAGCGCAGACTTTCGTGGTGGCTCTAACCGCGCTCGCACTTTGGGTCACTCGGCGCTTCCTAGGTCGTCGGACTGAGTTTATGCGCCGGTATATGTTGGTTTTGATTGCAGTCTTGGCTTTGTTTTGGACAACAACTCGCATCATAACTGGGTAAATGAAACCCCCGCTATCTAAATGATGGCGGGGGTTTCAATTCGGGTAGGCCCCGTCGGGATCGAACCGACGACCCACGGATTAAAAGTCCGTTGCTCTAACCAACTGAGCTAGAGGCCCTTAGTGCTTTGCTGCTAGACAAGTTTATTACTTCCGCGGAGTGCTTAGGTGCGTTTAGTCAGATACTCCGATAGGTCTTTGATAACCCTGTTATCCACGCTATGACCTAGGCCGCTATAGACCTTAGCCGTCAGTTTTGTGTGCTGGGAAAGCCAATTGGTGATTCTTTCAACTATGTCTGAAGAGATTCTTGTGTCAGCCTCGCCTCTGCAATAGAGAACATCTGGCCTTAATTCCACTAGGCGATCATCCGCTGGCTGTTTAGCATCCAACATAAATCCAGCCATTAGAACTGTCTTCAGTATTCGCTCTGGTCGAGTTCTCAATAACTGAGTTGCCATGAGAGCACCCTGAGAGAAACCAATAGGTATCAGTGGGCTGGAAGCTGGGAGGGTCTTATCAATCCATTCCCAGAGCTTCTCTGTTGCCTTTTCAATATCTTCTTGAGGTGTGTAGTTATCTTTGGTGAGCAGATACCACTCAAATCCATAACCACCTGAACTAAGTGGAGCTCTTGGAGAAACCCATGGCAGATTACCTGTCAATATCTCAGGAAGATCATTCTCATCTGCACCATAACCGTGAAGTAAAAGAGCAATAGGAGCCCCCTCTTTCAAGATCTCTAGGTTGGAAGAGATATAGGTTGTTATTCCTTTAGCCATGAGAGTTTCTTTCGGTTAGTTTTTAGCAAAGGAGATTGTTGCAGAGACAGCTCTTTTCCAGGTGGCAAAGAGCTCAGGATTGATAGGTCCTGGTTCGAAGTGTTTTTCAATTGGGTTGAGGTTCTTTAGTTCTTCCAGTGAACCCCAGAAGCCAACACCAAGACCAGCAAGGTAAGCAGCGCCTAATGCTGTTGAGTCTAAGTGGATAGGTCTTTCTAAAGGAACTTCAAGAAGATCCGACTGGAACTGCATAAGAAGGGCATTGGCTGATGCTCCGCCATCAACTCTGAGCTTTGAGAGTTTGATTCCTGTTTTGCCCATGGCATCGAATATGTCTTTCACTTGGAAAGCTATAGCTTCAAGAGTTGCTCGAGAGACATGAGCGTTAGTGGCGCCTCGTGTTATTCCAAAGATTGTTCCAGTTGCCTCAGGGTTCCAATAAGGAGCACCAAGCCCAGTTAGCGCTGGGACGAATACAACACCACCGTTATCGTCAACTGATCTAGCTAGGGTTTCACTGTCTTCAGCTTTCTCAATTATCTTGAGCCCATCTCTAAGCCATTGAACTGCTGCTCCTGCAACGAAGACGGAACCTTCACTTGCGTATGTTCTTATTCCATTTAGCTGCCAGGCAACTGTAGTGATTTGACCGTTGTCTAAGACTTGAGAATCGTCTCCTATGTTCTGAAGAATAAATGCACCAGTTCCATAAGTGCATTTAGCTCCACCAACATCAAACTGAGTTTGACCAAATAGAGCAGCCTGCTGATCTCCTGCGATTCCAGAAATGGGAATCGTTAGACCGAAGAATGCTTCTGGATCTGTTTGTGCAAGTAGTCCACTTGAATCAACTACTTGAGGAAGTGCTTCGATAGGAACTCCAAAGAGTTCCAATAGTTCTTCAGACCATTGGCCTTGGTGGATGTCATAGAGCTGGGTTCTGGAGGCATTTGTGGCATCAGTGATGTGAGATTTTCCATTAGTGAGTCTTGAAATCAAATAGGTATCTATGGTGCCAACAATTAGCTTGCCTTCAGTTACTTCTTTCCAGATCTCAGGTCTATTGAGTGCAATCCAGCGAAGCTTAGAAGCGCTGAAGTATGGGTCAAGGGGTAAGCCAGTTAGTTGCTGAACTTTACTGATGCTTGGATTACTTCTTAAATCTTCTAGAATCTGTGTGGTTCTTCTGTCCTGCCAAACAATTGCTGGAGTAGGGGAGACCAAGGTTTTCTTATCCCAGAGTCCTATCGTTTCTCTTTGGTTAGTTATACCTAGACCTTGGAAAGTTACAGGACCTAGAACATCTAGAACCTGTTGCACTGCAGATTTGGTTGCCTGCCAGATTTCTTCAAGGTCGTGCTCAACCCAGCCAGGTTGAGGAAAGTGCTGAGGAAACTCTTGGTAGCCGTGGGCTGCTCTTGATCCGTCTTGGTTGATAACTAATGCTGTCACTCCAGTGGTTCCGGCGTCGATAGCAAGAATCATTTTTGCCTAGTGAGCCATCGGTTCGTAAATGACTTCATCTGGCTTCATGTCCTTGCGAGGCCATTCAATTAGCAACATGGCTGCCAACATTAGAGATCCACCAAATATGACCTGAAGTGAAAGGATCTCTTGTCCAACTGCAACTGATGTCAAA
>JBJOQP010000031.1:0-8545 GCA_046049845.1 Actinomycetota bacterium | reverse complement strand
ACTAGGTGTAAGGGCTGGGGCACTTGGGCAGATTGCTTTCTCACAAGAACTATCTGGGCAGAAGGCTAGTAGAGACATCACTCCTATTTATCTTCGTGAACCTGATGCGGTTCCTAGCAAGGGTAAGAAGGTGAGTGGCTAATGACTATCGTCATCAAACAGGCAACGCTGCTAGATCTTCCTGAAATCATGAAACTGGAAACCGCTAGTTTCGCTAACGATGCTTGGCCTGAAGAAACATTTCATTCAGAACTAGCTGCTAAACACACCTATTACGTAATTGCTCTTGAGGGTGAAGACCTTGTTGGCTATGCAGGACTTAGCAAGCTGGCAGGTAGCGATCAAGCTGATATCCAGACCATTGCGGTGAGGGAAGATAAGCGTGGACTAGGCATTGGCAAGAAGCTGATGGACACCCTAACTTCTAAAGCAACTGAACTTGGAGCTAAACAAATCTTCCTAGAAGTTAGAGCAGATAACCCTGTTGCTCAGAAACTCTATGAGTTGTTTGGTTTCAAACAGATCGGAACAAGGAAGAAGTATTACCAACCAGACGGTGTTGATGCATTCATTATGAAGACTGATCTAAATACTCAGTCAGACAAAGAACCGGTTGTCCTAGGAATAGAAACATCTTGTGATGAAACTGGGGTTGGTATTGTTCGAGGCAATCAGTTGCTTGCAAACATTATTTCTTCAAGCATGGATAAGCACGCAATATTCGGTGGAGTAGTTCCAGAGATTGCTGCTAGAGCTCATCTCGAAGCACTGACTCCAGTTCTTGATGAAGCATTAGAGAAAGCAAACCTAACTCTTGATGAGATTGACGCTATTGCTGTTACAAACGGACCGGGTCTAGCTGGAGCACTAATGGTTGGTGTTGGTGCAGCTAAGGCCCTTGCAGTTGCGACAGGTAAACCTATCTATGCGGTGAATCACCTTGTTGGGCACGTTGGAGCAGACATTCTCGATAGAGGTGAATTACAAACCCCAACCATTGCACTCCTAGTAAGTGGTGGTCACACATCTCTACTGTTGGTGAGAGATTTACTAAATGATGTTCAACTACTTGGTGAAACCATCGATGATGCTGCAGGTGAAGCTTTCGACAAGGTGTCTAGGGTGCTAGGACTTAGTTACCCAGGTGGTCCTGAAATAGATCGCGTTGCCAAAGATGGAAACCCTAATGCAATTCGTTTCCCTCGCGGTCTCACACTTCCTAAAGACATGGAAAAGCATCGCTATGACTTCAGCTTCTCAGGATTGAAGACAGCGGTTGCTAGACATGTTGAACTGGCTGAATCTAAGGGCGAAGAGTTTTCAATTCCTGATGTTGCAGCTAGCTTCAGGGAAGCTGTTGTTGATGTCTTGATTAAGAAGGCAGTTAATGCTTGTAAAGAGTTTGATGTTCCAAGGCTCTTGCTCGGTGGAGGAGTTGTAGCTAACGCACGACTTCGTGAAGTTGCTAAAGAGCAGTGTGAAGCTAATGGGATTGAACTACGAATCCCTAGCTTTAGTCTCTGCACAGACAACGGTGCAATGATTGCAGCCATCGGAGCTCAATTGATTATGGCTGGCAGAGCTCCTAGCTCATTAGATTTCTCAGCAGAATCCACTTTGCCGGTAACAACCGTTCAGTCTTAGCCCACCCTATTCACACTCTATTTACAGGTGTATCAAGGGTTTTTCCCAAGGCTATGGGCATAGTCTGTCCAAATGAACAAACAAAGGAAAACAAAAATGTCTGAAAAAAGTAACAAGTTCAATTTCAATGAACTAAACACACTGGCTGTTGTTTCACTAGCAAGCGCAGTGTCACTGTTTGGTGCACCTGCTGCTGTGATCTCAGGTCACGTAGCCCTTCAGCAACTAAAGAGTTCTGGCGAAAAGGGTCGCTGGATGGCTCTAGTTGGTGTTGTGCTTGGATACGTCGGTATCGCGAGTGCGATTCTGTTCCTAGTGCTTGGAGCTTTTCTAAGATTCCGCTACGGCCACGACTATGGATGCATGCACGTGATGGATGCAATATGTTTTGATGACCGCAATGGTCTAAGACCTGAACCAATGCCATTTCCTGAAATGGGACCAGGGATGGATAGATAACTAAAGATCTAGGTAAACCCCTTCAAGTAGTTACTTGGAGGGGTTTTACTTATTTAAGGGCTTCACGACAAGTACTCTGTGAGCACCTTCGACTCTGGTCACAATCAGAGTTGCTGACTCTGGACCTTTAGGGTCAAGTTCTCTTCTCAATTGCTCTGGAGTGATGTCTGCTCCGCGCTTTTTGATTTCAAGAGTTCCAATCTTCTTCTCACGAAGGTAGGCCTTGAGTTTCTTTCTATCGAAAACAAGATTCTCTAATACTTCATAACCCTTTAGCCAAGGTGAACTAAGTTCTTCATTTCCAGAAAGATATGCAATCTCGTTCGAGAAAATGTTTAGCCCGAGTTCAATTGCTAAATCTCCAACTAGATGAGACCTAATGACAGCTGCATCGGGTTCATAAAGATACTTACCGAGTTCACCCAGCGGAGCATCCACTCTCTCACTTTGAGAACTAGTTATTTCAAAACTTCCCTTAGGGGAGAGTAGCAGAGCTGCTCTCTTTACTTCTTTTCTTCTTAGAACACCGAAGTAGAGAGTTAGTTCGACAAGATCACCATCATCAGATACCCATACAGCTTCTGCGTCTTCTGGGATATCTTTGTGGTCAAGACCAGGGCCTAACTTGACGATAGTTGGTTTCAGCTTCGCGGCTTCAAGGACAAAGTCAAAAGATGGACTGAAGTCATTGATGTCGTATTTGCGCTTATTGATGTTTGTTGTTGAATCCTTGAGGTCTCTTCGAGCTGGGTCAATGAACAATCCATCGAAGGCTTCAAGGGAGACTTCTGTTACATCTGCATGTTCAACTTTGACGTTCTCAAAACCGGCAAGGTTATAGGTAGCGATAGCTGCTGTTACTTCATCCAATTCGTAGGCGGTTACATTCATGTCCAAACTTGCAAAAGCTAGTGTCTCTGCACCTATCCCACAGCCAAGATCCGCAATTGAAGAGAGTTTCTGATCTCTAAACCTGCCAGCGTGAATAGCAGCTACCTTCAGTCTGGAAGCCTGCTCCAGACCTTCGTCTGTGAAGAACATCCGATCGGCAAACTCTCCGAACTTTGCCCTAGCTCTTCTTCTCAGTTTGATTTGGGTAAGTACCGTGGCAACAAGTTCTGCTGGATGACCTTTACCTCTGAGCTTGGAAACGATCTTGACCATGTCTGCCTTGGAGTCAATCTCTCCAACTTCGGCAAGCAGTGCCTGCCCCTCAGGGCTAATAAGGCTCAGGAAGCCGTTGCGATTCATAAGCCAACGCTAACAGCGAAGAGTTAGCACTCTGGTTGCAAGAGTGCTAAAAAGAGATAAACTTGTGCCAAAGGTGTGTTTTTCACCTAAATCCAGTAAATAAAGAAGAGGTTCATGTGTCGGTTTCAATCAAGCCACTAGAAGATCGTATTGTCGTTCTCCCAGTTGAGGCAGAGCAAGTCACTGCTTCGGGTCTGGTAATCCCAGACACCGCTAAGGAAAAGCCTCAGGAAGCCGAAGTTATCGCAGTTGGCCCAGGCCGCATTGATGACAACGGTAACCGCGTCCCACTGGACATCTCAGTTGGAGACCGAGTTATTTTCTCAAAGTACGGTGGCACAGAGCTAAAGTACAACGGAAAAGAGTACCTAGTGCTTTCAGCTAGAGACGTTCTAGCAATCGTAGAGCGCTAAATACTCAACAAAAGCCAAAGGGAACCTCGAGCAATGCTCGAGGTTTTCTCTTTAACTTCTGGAATGCCTGTTGAAAACTAAAACTAGGTTTCTCTAGATTCTTTATTCTCAGCAAATGAGAAAAGTCAAAAACATCAGCGCGTTTGTACTAATCACGGTTTGTGTTGTCTATCTGGTTTCAATAAGTAACGCCAAACCATTTGCCCCATCCCTAAAAGTAGGCGTTCTAGTTTCTGACACTGGGGCATTGGCTTTTGTTGGCCCAATCCAAAGAGCAGCGGTTCGGTTGGCGGTTCGAGATATGGCTAACTCTGCAGAGCCAGTGAAGATCGATGTTAGTTACGTTGATGCTGGTGACACGGAAGATGAGAACAAAGTTGCAGTTAGAAAACTAAAAGCTCTTGACGTAGATGCGATCATTGCTCCGATTGAATCTGAAGCAGCTGAAGTCTTGGCTAGGCAAAATGAGAGAAACCCGGTGCCGATAATCTCTCCAGCTTCGCTAGGTGATGATCTTGGAAGTAAAGAATCTAAAGAGTGGTTGTTCCGATTAGCTACGAGTTCGAGTCAAGACATTGTTGCGTTAGCAGACTTCATAGCTAAAGCTGGGCAAAAGAATGTGCTCATAGCATTTGGACCTCAGCCTCAGAATAGATCTCAACTCAAATCTCTATCCTTTGCCTTAGTTCTTAGAGGAGTTAGGGTTCAAACTTCTCCAATCAAAGAAGTGAAGACTATTGCCAAGAGCAAGCCAGACGCTCTAGTTCTTCTTTCCATGGAAGAGTCGATCGCTTTCTTTGGTGCTCTGTCGGATTGGGTTGAACAAGTTCCTCAGGTTTACCTGGTGCCTAGCAATCTGGGGGATTACTCCTCGTTTCCTTGGGCTGCATCTCTAAAAGGCACTCAAGCTCTCAGCCCCAAGGTAAAAGTAGGAGCCTCTTTTCGATCCGACCTAGCTAAGGTTCTAGGCAATCAATCTTTGGTTGGGCCCAGGTCGACCACTTTGCTGGCTCTAGCTCAGAAGACCTATGACTCTGTTGAGCTAGTTGCCCAGGCTCTATTGGCGGTTAAGAACTTGGAACCTGAACGACTGAGAACTGGTATTTCAAGGGTAGAAGTTGAGGGGGCTAAGGTCTTTGATAAGTACGGGTTCCTAGAGCAGACAGAGTATTCGGTCCTGCAATACGGCGGTTCTGGAAGGTTTTCACAGGTGTCGCTCTTTAGCCCAAATTGACCCTAAACAAGAGTGAAGTAGTCAGGGTAGAATTGGCTAATCTAAACTCCTGACAGGTTGAAAATGACTGAAAATAACCCATTTGGCTTCACTGGGCTTACTTATGACGACGTATTGCTTATGCCTGGACAGTCTGATGTTGTCCCAAGCCAGGTATCTACTGCCACACAGGTGACTAAGCGTCTATCTATCAACATCCCACTACTTTCCTCAGCCATGGACACTGTGACCGAGGCTCGTCTAGCTATCGCCATCGCAAGACAGGGTGGTCTAGGTGTTCTACACAGAAACCTCTCTATTGACCAGCAGGCAACTCAGGTTGATCTAGTTAAGAGATCTGAAGCTGGAATGATTACTCACCCGGTAACTACTCACCAGCTAGCAACACTTCAGGAAGTGGATGCTGTTTGTGCAACTTTTAGAGTTTCAGGTCTTCCAGTTATTGACGAAGATGGCACTCTAGTTGGAATTGTTACCAACAGAGATATGCGTTTTGTGAATGAAGTTCAGAAGACAACAACTTTGGTTAAAGATGTAATGACACCTATGCCATTGGTAACAGCACCGGTTGGAGTTTCACCAGAGACAGCAATTGCGATCTTTGCTCAGCACAGAATCGAAAAACTTCCTCTAGTAGATGAAAGCAACAAGCTAAAGGGTCTTATCACTATCAAAGACTTCGACAAGAGTGAGAAGTATCCGCTAGCGAGCAAGGACTCAAAGGGCCGCCTACTAGTTGCTGCTGCAGTTGGTGTTGGAGATCAGGGTTGGGAAAGAGCAATGGCTCTTGTTGATGCTGGTGTAGACATTCTTATAGTTGACACAGCTCACGGACACAACACAGCTGTTTTGGATATGGTTGCCAAGCTAAAAGCTGAACCAGTTGCAAAGCACGTTGATGTCATTGGTGGAAACGTAGCAACCCGTGAAGGTGCTGCAGCTCTAGTTGCTGCTGGCGCTGATGGAGTCAAGGTTGGTGTTGGTCCAGGTTCTATTTGCACCACTCGCGTTATTGCAGGTGTTGGAGTTCCGCAGATTACTGCTGTCTATGAAGCTAGCTTGGCTTGTAAGCCAGCCGGTGTCCCAGTTATTGCTGATGGTGGATTGCAGTTCTCAGGAGATATTCCTAAGGCACTTGTGGCTGGAGCTAATGCAGTGATGATTGGTTCTCTTCTTGCTGGTACTGATGAAGCACCAGGAGATATCACCTTTGTTGGTGGCAAGCAGTTCAAGACCTACCGAGGTATGGGATCTCTTGGAGCGATGCAGTCACGTGGCGAAGCAAAGAGTTATTCAAAAGACCGTTACTTCCAAGACGATGTTCTAAGAGAAGACAAGCTTGTTCCTGAAGGTATTGAAGGAAGAGTTCCTTACCGTGGAACAGTTGGCACTGTTGCTCATCAACTTATTGGTGGACTAAGAGCAGCTATGGGTTACGTTGGCGCTGGCACAATCAAGGAACTTCAGGACAAAGGTAAGTTCGTACGAATTACTCCTGCCGGCCTCAAAGAGAGCCACCCGCACGACATTCAGATGACCGTTGAAGCCCCGAATTACAACAACCGCTAGGAGATCAAGATGAGTGATATTGAGATTGGTCGCGGTAAGCGCGGTAACCGCAGCTGGGCATTTGATGACATTGCAATTGTTCCTTCAAGAAGAACACGTGACCCTAGGGACGTTTCAACTGCTTGGAACATTGACGCATACAGCTTCCAGCTTCCAGTATTAGCTGCTCCAATGGACTCAGTGGTATCTCCAGATACCGCTATCGCCATTGGCAAGCTAGGTGGTTTGGGTGTTTTAGACCTAGAAGGTCTTTGGACTAGATACGAAGATCCAACTAAGCAGCTTGCAGAGATTGCGAAGCTATCTGAGGCTGAGGCTACTGTAGCGATGCAGAAGATGTACTCAGAGCCAATCAAGCCAGAGCTCATCAAAGAGAGACTCTCTTACATCCGTTCTTCAGGTGTAACGGTTGCAGGTGCCTTGTCTCCACAAAAGACAAAGGAATTTGCCAAGGCAGTTATTTCTGCTGGAGTGGACTTGTTTGTAATTCGCGGCACAACTGTTTCAGCTGAGCATGTATCTAAGACTCAAGAAGCTTTGAACCTAAAAGAATTTATTTATGAACTAGATGTTCCAGTAATCGTTGGTGGGGCAGCTACCTACACTGCAGCTCTGCACCTAATGAGAACTGGTGCAGCCGGTGTTCTTGTTGGCTTCGGTGGAGGAGCGGCTTCAACTACTCGCAAGGTTCTTGGTATTCACGCACCAATGGCAACAGCAGTTGCCGATGTTGCTGGAGCAAGAAGAGATTACATGGATGAATCAGGTGGCCGTTACGTGCACGTGATTGCCGATGGTGGACTTGGAACTTCTGGAGATATCGTTAAGGCGATTGCTTGCGGTGCAGATGCTGTAATGCTTGGTTCAGTTCTTGCTAAAGCAGATGAAGCTCCTGGACAGGGTTGGCACTGGGGGCCAGAAGCTCACAACCCAGAACTACCTAGAGGTGAAAGAGTTCAGGTTGGAACTGTTGGTTCACTTGAACAAATTCTGCAAGGTCCTTCTACTTCTGCTGATGGTTCAACAAACCTAATGGGTGCTCTTCGCAAAGCTATGGCTACCACTGGTTACTCGGATCTAAAAGAGTTCCAGAGAGTCGACACAGTAGTAGCTCCTTACAACGCCTAATCCATGCTCAAACTTGCTCTAACAGCTAGATGGATTGCAGCCCTGGTGCTGTGTTTACTGCTGGCAGTCGCATTCGCTCTACTTGCTCAGTGGCAGATTAATCGCACATTCATTGAGAACACTTCCAATGAAGCTTGGTCTGATGTGAAGATTGTTGACTTGGAAACGGTTGCCGAACCTAATGCACCTTTCACATTCAATGAGATATCTGTTGTTGAAGAGAAAACGATTCTTACTAAGGTGATGACCAAGATCACATTCAATCCAAGTCGTGCACTTCTAGTTGCAAACAGAATTCAACTCAATGGCGATGCTGGCTACTGGGTAGTAGTTCCAACCAGAACTGAAAAAGCTGAGCTATTTGTCGCAGTTGGATTTGTTCAAGGTGAAGAGAAGTCAAAGCAGGCTCTGGCTCAGATTAAGGAACTCTTTACTGTGCAGGCATTTATGCCTGTAATGGGAAGACTGCTACCAAGCGAAGCTCCTGAACAGTCTTTAGGACCAGATGTTTATGCAACTCTGTCTGTCCCGCAGTTGATCAATAACAAGCTTGATGAAGGATCTGAAGCTCCTACCTACACAGGCTTTCTAGCTCTAACCGAGCAGAGCATGTTCAATTCAATTGAGGGAGTTCAGCCCCTCACAATAGGCATGCCTCAAAGCGATAGTCAGGTTAACTGGCTAAGTGCCTTCTATGCCATCGAGTGGACAGTGTTCGCAGGCTTTGCTGTATTCATGTGGTGGAGACTTCTTGCCGATGCCTACAAGAAGCAGCAGGCTGCTCTGCTGGCTGAATAGGGCTCAAAGCCCAAGTAAAATAGGGACATGATCCCCAAAGAACAGGCAA
>JBJOQP010000030.1:0-8617 GCA_046049845.1 Actinomycetota bacterium | reverse complement strand
TTGCAGTCTGAGGCTTGGCGGTTTTGGTGGAAGTCATTGGCTCTAGTCTAAGCGAATTAGACTCTTCCGTTACATATCCGTAATCAAATGCGACACGGGTATAGACTTCAAAGGCACTCAAAAACAGCCACTGAACATCGATTCCTTGGTGTTGTGCAGAGACGGCAAGGTTGCCGATGTTGAAAATACTCAAAGAAACGAAAGAGAGTTTGCTGTGTCACTAATCTGGGACAACATAGATTCAAAGTCAGTAGACACCGCACGTGTCCTAGCCGCAGATGCGGTTGAAAAAGTAGGAAACGGACACCCTGGAACAGCAATCTCGCTTGCTCCTGTTGCCTATCTTCTCTTCCAGAAGGTCATGACACACGATCCTGCAGACGAAAAGTGGACAGGTCGCGACCGTTTCATCTTGAGTGTTGGACACTCATCTCTAACTATTTACAATCAGCTCTACTTAGCTGGTTACGGACTAGAGCTAGATGACATCAAGTCACTCAGAACTTGGGGTTCTGCTACTCCCGGTCACCCAGAATACGGTCACACTAAAGGTGTTGAAATCACAACCGGTCCACTTGGTCAAGGATTAGCATCTGCCACTGGTTTCGCATATGCTGCAAGATTTGAGCGTGGCTTGTTTGATCCAGAAACACCTAAGGGTGAAAGTGCTTTTGATCACTTCGTGTACGTCATCGCCGGTGATGGCGACATGCAAGAAGGTGTCACTAGCGAAGCAGCTTCACTAGCAGGCCACCAGCAACTTGGAAACCTAGTTGTCATTTATGACAGCAACCAAATCTCTATTGAAGACGACACAAACATCGCTTTCACTGAAGACTTGACTGCTCGTTACCAGTCTTACGGTTGGCACACACAAACAGTTGACTGGAAGAAGACAGGAAACTACAGCGAAGACATCGAAGAACTTTATGCCGCGATTGAAAAGGCTAAAGCTGAAACAACCAAGCCTTCTCTAATCACTTTGAGAACTATCATCGGTTGGCCTTCACCTAAGAAGCAGAACACAGGAAAAATTCACGGTTCAGCTCTTGGCGCTGAGGAACTTGCTGGTCTAAAGACAGCTCTCGGATTCGATCCTGAAAAGTCATTCGAAGTATTGCCAGAAGTTATCAACCACACAAGAACTAATGCTGCAACGAGAGCTGCTGAAGCACGCTCATCATGGCAGGCAAAGTTTGATGCATGGGCTAGTGCAAACCCGGACAAGAAGAAACTTTACGACAGAGTTCAATCTGGTAAAACTCCAGACGAACTTGGATCAGCTCTTCCAGTGTTTGAGGGTGGAACAGAGATTTCTACAAGATCAGCAAGCGGAAAAGTTATCAACGCAATTGCTGCTGTTATGCCAGAACTTTGGGGTGGATCAGCTGACCTTGCAGAGTCAAACAACACAACCATCGAAGGAGCTAAATCCTTCGTTCCTGCTGAGTGGTCTACGCACGAATGGACAGGAAACCCATACGGTCGTGTTCTTCACTTTGGTATTCGTGAGCACGCCATGGGTACAATCCTGAATGGTATCGTTCTGCACGGAAACACTCGTGCTTTTGGTGGAACATTCTTGATCTTCAGCGACTACATGAGACCAGCTGTTCGTCTAGCAGCACTCATGAAGGTTCCATCAATCTTTGTATGGACGCACGACAGCGTCGCTCTTGGTGAAGATGGTCCTACACATCAGCCAGTTGAACAGCTAGCAACACTTAGAGCTATCCCTGGACTAGACATCGTTCGTCCTGGTGATGCTAACGAGGTTGCTTATGCATGGAAGACAATTCTCGAGCGTAGAGAGAACCCAGCAGGTATCGCGCTGACACGTCAGAACATTCCGGTGTTCAAGCGTGGAGAAGTGGATGCAACCGGTTCAGTATTCGCAAGTGCTGAGCACACTGCAAAGGGTGCCTACACACTAATTGAGTCCTCAAACTCAAAGCCAGATCTGATTCTTATCGCAACCGGTTCTGAAGTTCAGCTTGCTGTTGAGGCAAGAACCAAGCTTGAAGCAGAGGGAATTAAGACTCGAGTTGTGTCAGCACCATGTGTTGAATGGTTCGATGAGCAGTCTGACGAATACAAGGAATCTGTTCTTCCATCTAGTGTTGCAGCTCGTGTTTCAGTTGAAGCTGGTCTGTCACTTGGCTGGAGCAAGTATGTCGGTCGCTCAGGTGAGAGTGTTTCTATTGAACACTTCGGAGCATCAGCTGACTACAAGACGCTATTCAGAGAATTCGGTATGACCACAGAGGCAGTAATCGCTGCTGCACACAAATCATTAAGCAACTAAGTAAACAGGAGAAATTACCATGACCAGTCCCCTAGCTCAGGTAGCAGCAAACGGTGTCAGCATTTGGCTAGATGATCTGTCAAGAACCAGAATTTCTTCTGGAGCACTTGCTGATCTAATCACCTCAAGAAACGTCGTTGGCGTTACCACTAACCCAACTATCTTTGCTCAGTCAATTGGCAAAGGTGAAGGTTATGAAGCTCAAGTTTCTGAACTAGCTCATGCTGGAGCATCCGCGGCAGAAGCAATCTTCGAAATCACCACAAAGGATGTTGCGGACGCTTGTGACATCTTCGCTGGAGTCTATGCATCAAGCAATGGTTTCGATGGTCGTGTTTCAATCGAAGTTGAACCAGGACTAGCTAATGACACGGCAGGAACAGTTGCTCAAGCCAAAGAGCTTTTCGCAAAGGTAAATCGCGAGAACGTCATGATCAAGATTCCTGCAACAAAAGCGGGTCTTGCAGCTATCACCGAAGTTATTTCAAACGGCATCAGCGTCAACGTAACTTTGATTTTCTCTCTTCAGCGCTACCGTGAAGTAATCGAAGCCTACAAAGCTGGAATCGCTTTTGCTCATGCAGCAGGTAAAGACCTTTCAAAGATCCACTCTGTTGCTTCATTCTTCGTCTCACGTGTAGACACAGAAATCGACAAGAGACTTGTTGCCTTGGGTACAGAAGAATCGATTGCTCTAAAGAGCAAGGCAGCTCTTGCTAATGCGAGATTGGCCTACGAAGTTTTCGAAACAGAGTTTGCTAAGTCTGACTGGAGCGCTTTTACATCAGCTGGTGCCAACAAGCAAAGACCGCTTATGGCTTCAACAGGGGTAAAGGATCCAGCGCTTAGCGACACTCTTTACGTGACAGAGCTAATTGCACCTGAGCTCGTAAACACAATGCCAGAGAAGACTATGGAAGCTGTGTTTGATCACGGAGTAGTTCCAGCAAACAGCATCTCTGGAACCTACGCTGATGCCAGAGCAATTCTTGATTCAATCGAATCACTTGGAATTTCTTACGACGAAGTCACAGAACTTCTTGAAACTGAAGGTGTAGATAAATTCATCATCTCTTGGAACGAACTGGTTGAATCAGTGGACGCTGCTCTAAAGGAATCAAAATAATGTCGATTAGTGTGAGAGCCTTCAGTTCAGCATCGCAGGCAGTTGAAGCAACTATTGATTCTTTGGTTGCAGACAAGGTAGCAAGCAGAATCGCTGCAAAGGACTTCACACTTTGGGGTAAGGAAGCGGAAGCAGAGTCATCAATCAGACTAGGTTGGGTAACTTCTGCAAGCGATTCACAGCCATTGGTGTCAGAGATCCTGGAGCTAAGAGATGCTTTCAGAGCCAAGGGCATCACACGTTTCGTTCTCTGTGGAATGGGTGGGTCATCTCTTGCTCCTGAGGTCATCACAAACAAGTACGGCGTTGAACTAGTTGTTCTAGATTCCACTTCTCCTGACCAAGTTAGCTCTGTGGTTGCTGTTGACATTGAAAAGACGGCAATCATCGTCTCATCCAAGTCAGGCTCAACTGTCGAAACAGATTCTCAGAAGAGAATCTTTGAGAAAGCTTTCACTGCTGCCGGCATTGAAAAGACTGAGCGCATCGTTATCGTTACTGACCCAGGTTCACCTATGGAAGCTGCTGCAAAGGCAGATGGCTACAAGGTTTTCAATGCAGATCCAACAGTCGGTGGACGCTACTCTGCTCTCACAGCCTTTGGTCTAGTTCCGTCAGGTTTGGCTGGAGTGGACATTCAAGAACTCCTAAATGAAGGAAATGATGTTCTAGCAGCCTTGAGTTCTGATCACAACACAAACCCAGGTTTGATTCTTGGTGCTGCATTGGCTAGATCTTCAAATGGCAAGGAGCTGAAGGACAAGATTGGTCTAATCGCCGATCAAGCAAGCCTTCCTGGTTTCGGAGATTGGATTGAGCAGCTAGTTGCTGAATCAACAGGAAAACAATCTCTAGGTATCTTGCCTGTAGTTCTTCAAGCTTCAAGCTACGAGACATTCGCTGATCTCAATGACATGCTTTTGGTGAAGATTTCAGCAGCAGAGCATGCTGTTCTAGATGACGGTGTAAGCATTGTTGCTCCTCTCGGTGCTCAGTTCTTGCTTTGGGAATTTGCCACTGCAGTTGCAAGCCGTCTGATTGGAATTAACCCTTTCGATCAGCCAGATGTGGAATCAGCAAAGATTGCAGCTCGAGGAATGCTTGAGCAACGTTCAGCAGCTACTCAAAGCGAATACACTTTCGACTCAATCGAGGTAGGTTCTTTGGAGTTGAACCTAGACGGTGTCTCAGGAATACCGACAGCTCTAGTTAAGTTGCTGTCTGAGCTTTCCTCAGATGGCTACATTTCGGTTCACGCATACATGGACAGAACAGCTCCTGTAAGTGCTGAAGCACTAAGAGACGCTCTATCTTCTGTATCTGACCGACCAACAACTTTTGGTTGGGCTCCACGATTCCTTCACTCAACTGGTCAGTACCACAAGGGTGGACCAAGACAGGGTGTCTTCCTTCAGCTAGTGGCTAGAACCAATCAGGACGTTCAAGTTCCAGGTAGAGATTTCACATTCGGTGAACTTATCGCGTCTCAAGCAGCTGGTGACGCAAAAGTTCTTGCAGAGCTTGGTAGACCAGTTCTGACTTTGACTCTAAATAACCCAGTTGAAGACTTCAACACAATCTTGCGAGCAATCGGCTAAGGAGAAACATCTTAATGAGTGAAGTGAAGTTAGGTCCGGGCCTAAATCCTCTTAGAGACCCTTTGGATCGAAGACTCAATCGAATTGCAGGGCCATCTGGGCTCATCATTTTCGGTGTTACAGGAGACCTAAGTCGCAAGAAGCTTATGCCTGCTGTTTATGACCTAGCTAACCGCGGACTACTTCCACCTGGCTTCTCGCTCGTTGGCTTTGCCAGAAGAGACTGGGAAGACCAAGACTTCGGACAAGTAGTTAAAGATGCAGTAAAGCAGTATGCAAGAACTCCTTGGAGTGAAGAGATCTGGGAGCAGCTATCTCGAGGAATTAGATTCGTGTCTGGTGAATTCGGTGATGATGCTGCATTCGACAAACTTCGCGAAGTAATCGAAACTCTAGATGCAGAACGTGGAACCAATGGTAACCACGCTTTCTACTTGAGCATCCCGCCAAAGGCATTCCCACTTGTTACTCAGCAGCTCTCACGCTCAGGTTTAGCTGATCCAAAGCCTGATCAGTTCCGTCGAGTTGTTATCGAGAAGCCATTCGGACATGACCTGCAGTCTGCGCGTGAACTAAATGAAGTAGTGGAATCTGTTTTCCCTGCTGATTCCATCTTCCGTATCGATCACTATCTAGGTAAAGAAACCGTTCAGAACATTCTTGCTCTTAGATTTGCTAACCAGTTGTATGAACCGCTATGGAACAACAACTACATCGACCACGTTCAAATCACTATGGCTGAAGACATCGGCGTCGGTGGACGTGCTGGTTACTACGACGGCATTGGTGCTGCTAGAGACGTTATCCAGAACCATTTGCTACAACTTCTTGCACTGACTGCAATGGAAGAGCCTGTTTCCTTCGATGCCGCTGATCTAAGAGCAGAAAAAGAGAAGGTACTTTCAGCTGTTCGACTCCCAGAAGATCTCGGTAAGCACACATCACGTGGACAATATGTTGGTGGTTGGCAGGGTGGTGAAAAAGTTACTGGATTCTTAGACGAAGAAGGTATGAATCCTGAATCAGTAACTGAGACTTTTGCTGCTATGAGACTCGACATCAATACACGCCGATGGGCTGGAGTTCCTTTCTACCTCAGAGCTGGTAAGAGACTAGGCAGACGAGTAACAGAGATCGCTGTTGTGTTCAAGAGAGCTCCTCAGCAAATCTTCGGTGCAAGTCAGACTTCTGCTCTAGGACAGAACGCTCTAGTAATTCGAGTTCAACCGGACGAAGGTGTAACTATTCGTTTTGGTTCTAAGGTTCCTGGAGTAGGAATGCAGGTTAGAGATGTGACCATGGACTTTGGCTACGGACACGCCTTCACTGAAGCGAGCCCAGAAGCCTACGAGAGACTAATTCTGGATGTTCTTCTTGGTGATCCTCCCCTGTTCCCTCGTCATGAAGAAGTAGAACTCTCTTGGAAGATTCTTGACCCAATTGAAGAGTACTGGGCTAAAAATGGCAAGCCAGAACCTTACAGACCTGGTACGTGGGGACCTGATTCTGCTGACAAAATGATGGCTGCCGATGGCAGAGCTTGGAGACGTCCATGATCAAGAATCTTTCAAACACGACATCCTCTTTGATTTCTCGTGAGCTAGTTACCATCCGCGAGGAAGGTGGGGCCGTTGCACTGGGAAGAGTTCTAACTCTTCTCGTTCAGACAAAGTTCTCAGGCATCGAAGAGGCAATTACCGCTGCTAACGAAGCTTCTAGAGCCCACCCTTGCCGCATCATTGTTCTTGCTGATGAAGATTCACAGAGCAAATCTGAACCTCGACTCGACGCGGAGATTAGAGTCGGTGGAGATGCTGGAGCCTCTGAAGTTATCGTGCTCAGAGCCTACGGTGAAGCTGCTAGCGATCCAGAGAGCCTAGTAACTGGTCTACTGCTGCCGGACGCTCCTGTGGTGGCTTGGTGGCCTGGTGAAGCACCAGTTAAGCCATCTACTTCAGCTATTGGAAGAATTGCTCAGCGAAGAATTACTGACGCTGCTAGCCAGTCAGATCCTCACGCTTGGTTGGTATCTCTTGCTAACAACTATGAGCCTGGCGATAGCGATTTCGCTTGGACAAGATTGACTCTATGGAGAGCACAGCTTGCTGCAATCCTTGACCAGCCACCTTACGATCCAATTACTGGAGTGGTTGTTACCGGTGCAGTTGACTCTCCTAGTACAGACCTTCTTGCTGCATGGTTAGGTTTGAAACTGGGGGTCGAAGTAGAACTGGTTAGAACTGACAGAGGAAAAGCTGTGTCAGGAATCAAGGGCGTAAAACTTCAACGAGCATCTGGCGACATTGAAATCGTTCGAAACGTTCCTGACGTTGCGACCTTGATTCAGCCTTCTCAGCCGACAAGAGACATCAATCTACCTCGCAGATCTCTCAGAGATTGTTTGATCGAAGATCTAAGACGTCTTGACAGTGATGACGCTTTTGGTTCTTTGATACTTTCTGGATTCAAGAACAAGTAAGCATCAAGTCAGAGAGTTTGACATGAAATCTGTCGAAGTACGCAAAGCAGTAAACGCCTTAGACGTTGCAACTCAAGCAACAGATGAGATCCTTCAAACTCTTCAGGAAGTAATCCACGCAAAAGGTTCAGCACACATCGCTCTAACCGGTGGAACGGTTGGAATTCTTACTCTAGAGGTCTTAGCGAAGGATCTTCCAACAAGCCAAGTTGACGTTTCAAACATTCACTTTTGGTGGGGTGATGAGAGATTCGTTGCCAGCGATTCTGCAGATAGAAACGCAAATCAAGCTCGTGTAGCACTACTGGATTCATTAGAAATTGCCCCAGATCATCTGCACGAGTTTCCATCAGCTGACGACAACTTGGACCTTCAGGTTGCTAAAGGTCAGTTTGCAGCACACATCAAAGCGGTGTTTGGCGAGTCTGAACCAAGAATGGATCTGACCATTTTAGGGATGGGTCCAGATGGTCACGTGGCTTCGCTGTTCCCTGGAGAGCAGCATGAGAAGGAACTGATTGTTTCAGTCTCTGACTCCCCTAAGCCTCCAGCACAAAGACTGAGCTTCAGTATGGATCTCATTAACCAGTCAGAGAAGATTCTGTTCGTGGTTGCGGGTGTCGATAAAGCAGAGGCTGTTGAATCAGTTCATAAAGATCCTGAATGCGAATTGCCAGCTGCTCAGGTTTCTGCTCGTGGCGAAACTTTGTGGATTGTTGATGAATCAGCAGGTGCTGCTTTCTGGAGTTGCTAACTAAGCCTTTTTGGTTTTAGCTGCTTTTTTGGCTTCGGCCTTTGCTTCGGCTAGCAATCGAACGCGACGTTCTCTAACGAGAGCTACTGCCTCGTCCAAAAGATCTTTAGCTTCCTGAGCAGTTCTTCTCTCTTTAACATACGCAAGGTGAGTCTTGTAAGGCTCGTGCTTAGCGATGACTGGAGGATTCTCTTTGTCTTGCCCTGCTGGAAGTCCGCAGTGTGGGCAGTCCTGCTCAACTGGGATTTCTGCTGCATCTACTGTTGAAGCATATGAAGCGTTGAAGCTGTGGTTGTTGCAGCAGTAGTAACTGATTGTTACTCTCTCGGCCTGGAAACCGTTGTCCTGCTCACCC
>JBJOQP010000029.1:0-9514 GCA_046049845.1 Actinomycetota bacterium | reverse complement strand
CCCAAAGTGTCGAGTACTCAATGGCGTTTGGAACGAATACAGAATTCATTCGCTCCATCTGCATGCGAAGCATCATCACTACATCAAAGCCTTGAACCAAAGCTTCATCGAGATTGTGAAAAACAGCATCGGCTAAGGATGTGGCTTCAGAAGGCAGCAAGGTTGATGGACCAGCAAGACCTACGTAAGCTCCGAGAGTCTTGAGAAAATCGATGTTTGATCTAGCCACTCGACTATGCAGAATGTCTCCAACAATCAACACCTTGATACCTGAGAGATCCCCTGAGTCGTCCTTACCCTTGAGTGCTTGTCTGATTGTTAGTGCGTCTGAAAGGGCCTGTGTTGGGTGTTGGTGTGTTCCATCACCAGCGTTAATAACTGTGGCTTTAGACCAAGAAGAGTTGGCGATTGTGTTTGCAGCTCCACTGTGGTGGTGTCTAACAATTAGAGCTTCGATACCCATTGCTTCAAGAGTCAAAACAGTATCTTTTAGAGACTCTCCCTTGCTCACAGATGAACCTTTAGCAGTGAAGTTCACTACGTCAGCTGACAAACGTTTGGCGGCGATTTCGAAGGAAAATCGAGTTCTGGTTGAGTCTTCGAAGAAAAGGTTCGCAACAGTTCTGCCGGTTAGAGCAGGTAGCTTTTTCACATCTCGTGAATTCACTCCCTGCATTTCAACGCTGAGGTTTAGTAACTCAAGGCTGGTTGCGAGGTCTAGATCTCCTGAGCTGAGTAAGTGCTTCATTGTTCAATCACCACCGATTGTTCATCGTCGCTCTCGGTGAGCTTCACAAAGATTCGCTCAGAAAAAGATGTCGGTAGATTCTTGCCAACATAATCGGCTCTAATCGGGAGTTCTCGATGACCTCTATCCACTAGAACTGCTAATCTCACAGCTTTCGGCCTACCGAAAGATACCAGAGCATCCAGTGCTGCTCTGACTGTCCTGCCGCTGAATAAAACATCGTCAACGAGAACAACAGTGAGATTCTCAAGAGATTGTCTAGGAATTGATGTTGGAGTGACAGCTTTGCTTGGCTTTGAAGCCAGGTCATCCCTAAACATGGTGACATCAAGTTTTCCAACTGATGTGCTTGGCTCGAATTCTGGATAGTTTTTGGCAATAGAAGCAGCAATCCTGTTGGCAAGATGAACACCACGGGTTGGAATACCGAGAATTAGAAGGTTTGCTGTGCCCTGATTGGCTTCTACGATCTCATGAGAGATTCGGACTATTGCACGCTCAATATCTTGAGCGTCTAAGACGGTGCGTGAACTCACGCCCACCTCCTTCTGCGCCTCACAGGACGCCTTTAAAGGATGTTGTTTCTAAGATTCTAGTGCAGAATTTCCAGTAGAACTAGATTGGCTTGCGGGTTGCGGCAACAGTTGCCAAAACTCCATTGATAAACGCTGGCGAATCCTCTGTGCTGAGCTCTTGAGCGAGGTCTACTGCTTCGCTAATGGCTACTTGCGAAGGAGTATCTGAGTAAGCAATCTCGAAAATTCCAACTCGAAGAATAGCCTTATCAACAGCAGGCATTCGATCTAATGTCCAGTTCTGAGCGACACCGGCAAGGATCTCATCAATTTCAATCTGGTTCGCTAGGACTCCGATTACTAGAGTGTTAGCGAATTCAAAGATTTCGTCTTGGTTCTGCCTGTCCGCAACCTGATCGCGAGTTGCTTCCAAAAGATCAGTTGCCATTACATCTCTGAGTTCGGCAGCATAGAGGGCGTCTACGGCCCTCTTTCTGGCTTTAGTTCTTGAACTCAAGGATTAGTCGGTTACTCGGCCGAGGTACTCACCAGTTCTGGTGTCTACCTTCACTTTGGTACCCTGCTCAACGAACAATGGAACCTGAATCTGTAATCCAGTTTCTACTGTTGCTGGCTTAGTTCCTCCAGAAGAACGGTCTCCTTGAAGACCAGGCTCTGTGAAGGTGATTTCTAGAACAACCGATGGCGGCATTTCAACATAAATTGGGTTGCCCTCGTGGATAGCAACAATAGCTTGCTGGTTCTCTAGCAGGTAGTTAATTGCGTCCCCTACAAGCTCGCTAGTTAGGGTCATCTGGTCGTAGTCCTTGGTGTCCATGAATACGTAGCCATCGCCATCGCTGTATAGGTACTGCATTTCACGCTTGTCTACTGTGGCAACATCAATCTTGATGCCCGCGTTCAGGGTGCGGTCAATGACCTTACCGCTGATTACGTTCTTCAGCTTGGTTCTTACGAATGCTGGACCTTTACCAGGCTTTACGTGCTGGAACTCGATAACTGCCCATAGCTGGTTGTCCATGCTTAGAACCATGCCGTTTTTTAGATCATTGCTTGTTGCCATTTTTGCCTCGCTGTAATTATTCGGCCTTTTGGCCTGTAGCAGTTTATCAGTGGCTTAGTTGCCTTAGGGCTAACAAGTAGGAATTAATGCCAAAGCCGGCGATTACACCTGTAGCAACCCCACTAATAACTGAATTGTGCCTGAATTCTTCTCTTGAATGAGGGTTAGAGATGTGCACTTCGATCAGCGATAGACCTGAAGAAGTCACTATTGCACATGCATCTCTTGTCGCATAGGAGTAATGAGTAAAAGCCGCCGGATTGAGCACAACATGGCTCTTGGAGTCAACTGCCTCGTGCAGCCAGGAGATAAGCTCTGCTTCATCGTTGGTCTGTCTAACATCAACATCAAGACCAAGCTCGGTTCCTAGTGAGGTCAGACTAGATACTAGATCTGTATAAGAGGCTGCGCCATAGACATCTGGTTCACGAGAGCCCAAACGATTCAGGTTTGGTCCATTTAGGACAAGTACTTTAGTCATAGGTCAAACTTACTTTCTATTCGGCAATCTCTTGAAAAGCTGTGAAAAGAAGTTCTTTAGTAGGAGCTTCCAGAATTCCAGGCTTAGCAAGCCCATCAAGCACCACGAATCGCAGAATGCCACCACGGCTCTTCTTATCTATCTGCATCCCTGAGTAGAGAGCTTCCCACTTATCAGCTGGGTAAGTTATTGGTAAATCGAGTAGTTGAAGGATAGATCTGTGTCTATCAGCAACATCGTCGCTCAATCTTCCAGAGAGTCTTGCTAATTCAGCTGCGAAAACTAATCCGATGGACACAGCTCTTCCGTGCCTCCACTTGAAGTGCTCGACAAGTTCAATAGAGTGCCCCAAAGTGTGTCCGTAGTTCAGAATTTCTCTTCTATTTGATTCCTTGAAGTCATCTCCAACGACATCGGTCTTAACTTTGATGGTTAGTTTTACGAGCTCAGCAAATCTCTCTGAATGAATGTCTCTAGAATCGTTGACGTCTTCCTCAATCAGATCAAGAATCCTAGGTTCTGCAATGAACCCGCACTTCACGATCTCTCCGAAACCTGAAATCAATTCCAATTTCGGCAATGTCTCAAGAGTGTCTAAATCAACAAGCACAGCTTTTGGTTCATGGAAAGCACCAACTAGGTTCTTACCCTCAATGGTGTTGATTCCAGTCTTGCCACCGATAGCTGCATCAACCATGGCTAGCAGTGTGGTTGGAATGTGCACAACCGCGATGCCGCGTAGCCAAGTTGCAGCAATGAAACCCGCTAGATCGGTAGTAGCTCCGCCGCCCAAAGAAACAACTGCATCGGAACGGGAAAACTCCGCTTGCCCTAGTGAAGACCAAGCAATAGACAGCCATCTATCGGTTTTAGCGTCTTCACCGTCCGCAACTGGTAGTTGCCAAACTTGCTTACCTTGCTCAATCAATGTGTCAGCGATAACTTCAGCGCTTGCCTGCATACCTTCTGGGTAAACAAGTAGAACCTTGCGAACTCGCTCACCTAATGAGGCGTCTAGATCATCAAGCAATCCCCTGCCAATGAGAACGTCATAGCCAGGCTGGCCTTTGGCTTGAATAGTGAAAGTCATAATGTCTCTAGTTTCTCGCAGATATCATCAAGAGTCTTACTCAAACCCGCTGCTGAGGTATCTATTTCAAAAGTTGCAAGACGTTCGTAGAGCGGCTTTCTCGACTCATAGATAGCTTTCCAGTCGGCTATTCCATTCTTTAGCAATGGCCTGTTGCCATTTTCGAGTCTAGATTTCATGTGTAAACCATTAGTGGACAGGTAAATCACAGTCGCATTCTCAAGAAGTCTCTGATTGGTTCCACTTAGCACCGCACCACCACCGGTAGCTATCACTCGAATGGCTGACAAAGCTTCGCGAAGTGCATCTTCCTCATAAGATCGAAATTTCGCTTCGCCTTCAGATTCAAATATGGACGGTATGTCGCCGTGGGCTTTGACGATAAGTGCATCGGTGTCAACAAACTCAAGGGATAGTCTCTTGGAAAGTTTCTTACCGATGGTTGTCTTCCCGACTCCCATTGGGCCGATCAGAACAATTGGTCGCGTAGCCATAAGCTACCTAGCGATTTTGGAACGAAGTGTCTCTGGAATGCTGTCCAAGTAACTAAGCATGTTGCGCTTTGTCTCAGTAATTGAATCGCCACCGAACTTTTC
This sequence comes from Actinomycetota bacterium, assembly GCA_046049845.1. Lineage (GTDB taxonomy): Bacteria > Actinomycetota > Actinomycetes > Actinomycetales > Microbacteriaceae > Rhodoluna. Next base: position 5,000 of record JBJOQP010000029.1, on the reverse strand, counting down.
AAGAACGGCATTTGCAATGGTTAGAGCAACCATCGCCTCAGCAACCACACCTGCGGCAGGAACAGCGCATACGTCAGATCTTTGGTGATGAGCTTTAGCCTGTTCACCTGTTGCAACGTCGATTGTCTGCAGGGCTCTAGGAACAGTAGAGATCGGCTTCATAGCTGCTCTAACGCGAAGAATCTCGCCATTACTCATGCCGCCTTCAATACCACCGGCACGGTCAGTCAATCTCTCAACATCTTTATCGCTACCGATAATTATTTCATCGTGTGCCTCTGAACCACGTCTTCTTGCGGTTTCAAAACCGTCTCCGACTTCAACGCCTTTAATGGCTTGAATACCCATAAGAGCTCCAGCTAATTGGCTGTCTAGTCTTCTATCCCAGTGCACGAATGATCCAAGGCCTGGAGGTAATCCATAAACCAAAACTTCTACAACACCGCCGAGAGTGTCACCTTCAGAATGTGCCTTATCAACTTCAACAACCATTTCAGAACTCAGTTCTTGATTGAATGCTCTAAGCGGATCGGCGTCAATAGCCTCAAGATCAGTTGGCTTTGGTAATGCCATCTCGGCTTTGGCCATTACTGTCCCGATAGCAACAGTGTGTGTGACTAGATGAATATCCAAAGCTCTAAGGAATGTCGCGGCTACTTCCCCAAGCGCTACTCTGGCCGCTGTTTCTCTAGCTGATGCTCTTTCAAGAACTGGACGGCTATCTAAAAAGCCGTATTTCTGCATACCAGTGAAATCTGCGTGTCCAGGACGAGGTCTAGTTAGTGCCTCTGCTCTAGCTCCAGTGAGCAATTCAGGATCCACAGCGTCAGGAGACATAACTTGCTCCCACTTAGGCCATTCTGTGTTGGCGATAACAATAGCGATTGGTCCACCCATTGTTTTTCCATGGCGAACTCCGCCTGTGAAGGAGACTTCATCTAGTTCAAGCTTCATTCGAGCCCCACGACCGTAACCTAGTCGTCTACGAGCTAAGGCGGTGGCTAGCTGACTGGTGCTGATTTCAATTCCAGCTGGAAGCCCCTCAAGGACAGCGGTGAGCGATGGTCCATGAGATTCACCTGCGGTCAGCCAACGTAACATGGCCTAATTCTCGCACACTTCTTACTTATTGTTAAAGTGCGCCAGACATTTTGGCAAATAGCCCTGCTTCGTTATCAAGTTCGACATCCGCTGAACCCGTCAAGAAGATGCGTATTTGGGCAATCGCCTGCCAGATCAACATTGTTTCTCCAGCCACAGCTCGCTCCGCACTGAACTGCTTTGTGAAGATTGAGTCTTTCGAGGAATAGCTAGCGTTTAGAAACCAACCATCTTGACTTCCTGCGACTAAGTCATCCAAAGCCAAAGAAGGAATGGTGCTGATAGTTAAATCGTGCGAGTTTGAATAAGTACCCAACTCTGGAACTTCCAGAGTTACACCTAGAGATGCGGCAAGAGACCTCATTGCTTCGGTTCTGGAAACATCACGGGCATAAACAGCGACCTTGGCATCAGGAGCATTAACAGATACAGCGTAAAGGGCAGATTGAGCGGTTGCACCTGCACCAAGAATTGCAATGCTCTCTATACCCTCAACCCATGCTCCAGCCAATGCTTGTTGAATTCCGAAGACATCTGTGTTGTAGGCAGAGTAACCAGATTCGGTCTTCAACAAAGTATTCGCTACGCCAAGCTGCTCAACAATTGAGTCACTATTTGTGGCTATTGCAGCGGCCTCGTTCTTCAGTGGCATAGTGACGCTGATGCCTGCTAGGTGTGATCCTGTAGTTGCTAGAAATGAGTTGAGGCCATCTTCCTTGACTTCAAAACGTGTGTAATCCCAATCAAGCCCTAGAAACTCGTAAGCAGCAGAGTGAATTTTTGGGCTCAGGCTATGTTCGATTGGACTTCCGATTACCGCGAAATGCTTACTAGTCATTCCAACCTGGATTCTCTATCAGCCATTTTCGCCAGACCTCCACTGCTGCTTGGTGTTGGGCATAGGTTTCACTAAAAATCGTTTTACCTGTTTCTAGGTTCACTGAAACGAAGTAGAACCAAGGTCCGTCCGCTGGGTTGAGAGCAGCATCAATTGCTAACGCTCCAACACCGGAAATTGGTCCTATTGGAAGACCTGCGTACTTATAAGTGTTGTAAGGGTTGTCATCAGCTCGATCAGCTGCTGAGGTTTGGAAAGTATTTCCACCAACGCCATAGGAAACTGTCGCGTCTGATTGCAAAGGCATGTTTACCTCAAGGCGATTAGTGAACACTCTTGATACCTTGTAGAAATCCTGCTCGAATCTGGCCTCACGTTGAATTACTGAAGCTAGTGTCAAAACTCTATGCCAGTCCTTCTTAGCAACTCCATCTTGATTGAGTTGTTCTTTAGTTCTAGTAACTAAAACTTCAAGAATCTCTCTAGCGGTGTATGAAGGGTCAAAGTTGTATGTTGCAGGAAAAAGATAACCCTCAAGCGATGGAGCTTGCTTAGGTAGTCCAAAACTTGAGTAGTCCCTTGCTTCGCTCTCGAATTCAGCAACCGGAATCTTTGTCGCTTCAGACAATAACTTGAAAACAGAGGACAGACGCAAGCCTTCACGAATTGTGACTTTGTTAGAAACTGTGTTGGTTGGGTCAACGAGGTATGAAATCGCAGTTGGAGATGAGATCTGTGCAGGCACGAGATATGTGCCTGGGAAGAAAGTTGGGTTCAAAGCATAGATGGTTCGAAGAGTGACGTCATAACTCTTCGTGACACCTGCTGCTACTAGCGCTTTCGCGACATCTGAACCGACGTCTCCTCGCTTGATGACAACATTGACTTTCTCTAGCCCTGCACCACTGTATTCGGCACCTGTTATGCCTTCAATGAATCCTCTGACAGCTACTCGATTAACGTAAGCCGTAGCTCCCAAAACTAAAGCTAGGCCGAGAAGTACTGCTAAGAGACGCTTTGGAAAGCGCTTTTTAGGACGAAGGCTGCGACGCGATTCAAACAACTGATCACTCATTGCTCTCCTTCCATTGCTCTAACGATAATCCTGGGGCTATTCCTTTGTTCTTTTCGACACTAAGAGCAAATTCTAAGATTGCAACAGCTGCCATCTGATCGATAGTCGATCTAGCATCCTTTTGACTCTTGCCTATCTGCTTCAACTGGTTGTTGGCCATTGAAGTTGTTAGTCTCTCGTCAATTAGCCTGACATCAATGTCAGTATTTGCCTGAAGTTCTTGAGCAAATTCAATGGCGTCTTGAGTGGACTGTGTTGACTCCCCTTGCAGGTTCACGGGGATACCGACGTAGATTTCAAAAACTTCGCCAGCTTCGCTGGCGGCTGTCAAAACAGCCTGCACTGATTCAGACAGGCTTTCAACTCTAGGAACAGTTACTAAGGGGCTTGCCAGGATTGCGTGGATGTCTGTTACGGCTAATCCGATTCTCGCCCGTCCAACATCAATAGCAAGACGTCTACCAGGACGAAGCAATTAGCGAAGGCTCTCGGTTATGGCAAGAAGTGAACTAGAAATCTTGCTGGCATCAGATCCGCCACCTTGAGCAATGTCAGCTTTACCTCCACCGCCACCGCCAAGGATCTGTGAGGCAAGTCGAACTAGGTCTCCTGCTTTAGCCCCTTGGTCTTGAGCAGCCTTGTTAGCAGTAACAATGATTGCTGGCTTGCCTTCAATTGTTGAGGCAAGGGCAACTACGCCTGCATCGCTTGAAAGTTCTTCGCGAAGCTTCACAGCAAGATCTCTCAAACCATCAACAGTTGGAGCATCAGCTATTTCTTTGGCGATTACCTTGTATGAACCGACAGATTCGACCGACTTCAAAAGTTCAGGAACAAGTCCTGCTAGCTTCTGGCTCTGGACAACAGCTAACTGACGCTGCATGTCCTTCACTTCGAGAAGCAAAGCGTCTAATCTTTCGCTTGCTGAAGTTGGTGTGCTCTTCAGCTGTTCAGCGATCTTGTGAAGCAAAACTCTTTCTTGAGTTAGAGATCTCAGAGCCTCAATACCGACAAGAGCTTCAAGACGACGTGAACCGGAACCAACAGAAGACTCGTTGGTGATTGAAACCAAACCAATCTGAGCACTTCGTGAAACGTGAGTTCCACCACAGAGTTCTCTTGACCAAGGTCCGCCGATCTGAACGACTCTTACACTCTCATCGTAGGTTTCACCGAAGAGCGCAACTGCACCCCATTCCCTAGCTTCAGGCAAACTCATGAACTGTGCTGAAACAGCGAGATCAGAACGAATAGCAAGGTTAGCGATTTCTTCAATCTCTGATTTTGTCTCTGCGCTAAGAGCTTGAGTCCACGAAAAGTCCAGACGCATGTAGCCAGGCTTGTTGTATGAACCTGATTGCAAAGCAGTTGGGCCTAGAGCCTGTCTCAATGCCGCGTGAACAACGTGAGTTGCTGAGTGAGCTTGAGCCGCACCTACTCTCCAGTCCGAATCAACAGCTGTAGTTGCAACTACACCAACGCCAAGTTCACCTGTTCGAACTAGAGCTTTGTGAGAAACGAGTCCCTTCACTGGCTTCTGAACGTCCAAAACTTCGAGAGAGAAACCATCACCGTAGATTGTTCCTGCATCAGCTGTTTGACCACCTGACTCTGCATAGAACGAAGTTTCGTCAAGAATAACTTCAACGATAGATCCGGCAGAAGCTTTTGTGACTTGCTGTCCATCTGCGATGATTCCCAAAACTTTTCCGTTTGAAACTAGTTCTTCGTAACCTGTGAACTTAGTTACACCTTGCATTCTAAAATCACCATAGACAGATAGGTCTGTGTTACCAGCCTTCTTCATCTTTGCGTCAGCTTTGGCTCGGTTCTTTTGCTCACTCATTAGTGCTGTGAACTCAGAGCGATCTACAGTCAGATCATTTTCTTCAGCAATCTCAACAGTTAGATCAATTGGGAAACCATAGGTGTCGTGCAAGAGGAATACTGTCTCTCCAGAAAGTGACTTCTGCCCTGCCGCCTTTG
>JBJOQP010000028.1:0-9864 GCA_046049845.1 Actinomycetota bacterium | reverse complement strand
GATTTCAACCGCAGCATCGGTGAGGTACTTCTCTCCCGATGCATTGTGTGTTCCAACAGAACCTAGAGCCTTTTTCAAGAGTTGGAAGTCAAACACATAAACGCCTGCGTTTACTTCAGTGATGGCACGCTGATCAGCATTTGCATCTTTTTCTTCAACGATTGCACTGAAAGAACCGGATTCATCTCTAACAATTCGGCCATAGCCGGTTGGGTCTGAGAAGGAAGCAGTTAGTAGTGTCGCTCCAGCACCAGTTGCTAGGTGAACTTCAAGCATTGACTCAATGGTCTGAACATCTAGCAGTGGAACATCTCCGCTTGTTACAACAACAGCACCAGAGAAATCAGCAGGTAGAGCATCTAGTCCACACTCAACAGCACGACCAGTGCCTGGAATCTCATCCTGGTGAACGATGTGGGCATTTGGGTAGAAAGAGTTGATGTATTGCTCAAGTCTTTCTCTTTCATGTCTGATGACAGGAATGACTTTTTGAGCACCGAGAGCAGTAGCTGTTGCTAGGGCATGGCCCAACATTGGTAGGCCAGAGATCTCGTGAAGAACTTTAGGAGTAGAAGAGCGCATTCTGGTGCCTTCACCAGCGGCTAGCACGATTACGGCTAAGTGCTGTTCGCTCATCTAACCTCCTAATTGTGCTTTTGTTGCTGCTCCCCCAGGATTCGAACCTGGACCGAACACCTCCAAAGGGTGCCGTGCTGCCGTTACACTAGGGAGCATTGTGAACCGTCGAAACGATTAACACACCCCTAGTCTGCCAGAAGTTAGGGCTCTTTTTTCTTTAGTTAGCCATCTAGTCTTGCGCCTTGGGCTCCACCCTTGGCTGTTAGGGCGACAACCCCCTGCGAATTCAGTGCTTTAGAAACCTCTATGGCCTTGGCCTCAGATTCAAATAGGGCGGCAATAGTAGGTCCAGATCCAGAGACCATGGCTCTAATTGCCCCTAGTTCCTCTAGCTCTCTAACCTGTTGGCTAAGGCTAGGCATCAGCGAGAAGGCTGCCTGCTCTAAGTCATTAGTCATTCTGGAACCTAGTTCTTGAGCCGTAGAGGTATTAGAAAGGTCAGCTAAATCCGTGAACTGGGTTTCAGTATCTAGCTCATCAAAGGCAGCAAAGACTGTTGGGGTTGAAAGACCCTTACTACTGGCACATAGCAACCAGTTGGTTTCAAAAGATAAACCTTCTAGAGGGGTAATTACCTCTCCTCTGCCTGTGCCGATAGCTAGACCCCCGTAAAGGCAGAAAGGAACATCTGAACCAAGTTCTGCTCCGATAACTGCTAGTTCTTCAATTGAAAGCTTTTCGGTGCCATGTTCTTGTTGCATGAACTCGTTCATGGCAACAAGCATCGCTGCGGCATCAGCAGATCCTCCTGCCATACCTCCGGCAACTGGAATTCTCTTGTGGATATCTATTTGAAGATCTGGGGTGGCTTTGCCCAACTTCTGAGCAAAGAGAACTGCAGTCTTGTGAACTAGGTTGCTGTGATCGGTTGGCACAGCATTGATGTGTGCTTCAGGGATTGAATCTCCATGAACATAGATGCTGATACCTGTGCCCGCTTCCCCTTTAGCAAGAGTTAGTTCTTCTCTTAGGTCCAATGCGAAGAACAAAGAGTTGACTGGGTGATAGCCATCTGAAGCTAACTGTCCAACCTCAAAGACTAGGTTCACCTTTGCTGGTGCGGATGCTCTGATGATCGTGCTCATCTGGTGACCTGACTTACTACTTGGGCGAGTAATTCATTCCAGAATACAGTTCTAGTCTTAACAGTTTCTTTACCAGCGATGAACTCGTGTTCAATCAATACTTCACAGTTGGATTCAATTGTTTGAAAAACAATTGTTGCTCTAGTGCCATCTTGGAAAGTTAGAACAAGTCTCTCTGAATCAGCAATCTTTAGGAATCGATTGAAGTCGCTTCCGTAAAAACTCTCAGAGTTCATAATGCTAAAAACTCTAAAAGTTGACGCTTCAATAATCTTGGAAATTCTAACTACGCTATCGCTGACAGCATTGGTCTTTGGTTGTTCTCGCCACTTCAAGTAAATAAGTGAGATTGAATGAGCCCACCACTTCTGAACACGGTAAGTTTCCATTAGCCATGCAGCGATTGCTCTTTGCTTTGCTTCTCTGAGTTCAGATTGAAAAATGAGTTCTAGCCACTCTTCTTTTTGCTTACCTGTGTTGGTAGCCAACTGATCAGAGCTAACATCAGCTGTTGCTGCCTTGTTAGGAATAAGCATGGCTCTTCTGCCCGATTTCTTAGAAGGTTCTCTTTGGGTAGAAGGATGACCTTCGAATACCGGTAGGTCATCGAAGATTCCTGTGTCTTTGACTTTCTTCTTGAACATGTTTAGACCTGCTTAGCCTTGGCAATAGCCACGAAGTCGAGAATGTTTAAGGCCTCACCACGTTTAGTTGAATCAATTCCTGCTCTAGTCATAATCTCTTCAGCTAACTGAGCAGAACCTGCCCACCCTGCTAGAGCTTGCCTTAGGGTCTTTCTTCTTTGGGAGAAGGCGTTATCGATAACAGCAAAGGTTTCTAGCCTTAGCTCTTCAGAACCTAGCGGAACCTCTCGCTTGGAGAAATAGACCAGAGCAGAGTCAACATTAGGTGCTGGCCAGAAGATGTTTCTGCCGATGTTGCCTGCCAGATTGGCATTGGCATACCAAGCCAACTTGGCGCTAGGAACACCGTAGACCTTAGATCCAGGGGCAGCAGCGAGTCTGTGAGCTACTTCTGCTTGGACTAAAACAAGACCTGAATTAATGGTTGGGAACTGTTCGAGGAAGTGTAGAAGCACTGGAACAGAGATGTTGTATGGCAAGTTGGCTACCAAAGCATCTGGATTCATTGGAAGCTCTGTGACCTTTAGAGCATCAGCTGAAACCAAGTGAAAGTTTTTACCTGGAGCACGTTTAGCGATGGTGCCTTCAATAGCTGCAGCCATCTTGTTATCTATTTCAACAGCGATAACATTCTTAGCCTGCTCCAATAGTCCAAGGGTAAGTGAACCTAAGCCTGGACCAATCTCAACCACTGTTTCAGATCCGGTTAGCTTTGCTGCTTGAACAATTCTTCTAATGGTGTTCGGATCAGTAACAAAGTTCTGACCCAGTTTCTTAGTTGGTGCAACACCTAGAGAGTCAGCAAGAGCTCTAACATCCGCTCCACCTAATAGCTCAACCATTTAGACCCTCTGCCCATGAGCCATATACAGCTTCTGTGTTTTTAGTGATTTGAGTAGCAAGATCGTTGGTGCTCATACCTCTAACCTTTGCCATTGCTCTCAAGGTAATTCCAATTAGGTAAGGAGAATTAGGTCTTCCTCTGAGTGGTTCTGGGGTTAGGAAAGGCGCATCTGTTTCTACCAAGATAAGTTCTGGCGGCAGCATCTCTAATGTAACTCTTAGTTCTTCATTCTTTTTGAATGTAACTGTTCCAGAGAAAGATGCGTACCATCCATTGTCAATAAGAATCTGAGCTAGTTCTCTATCGCCACTGAAACAGTGGAATACAGTTCGCTCTGGTGCTCCAACTCTAAGCAGAGTTTCAACAACATCTGCGTGAGCATCTCTGTCGTGAATCTGCATAGCGATGTTGTTCTCTTTAGCTATTTGAATATGTGCTTCAAAGCTGTGCTGTTGAAGGAAGAGAAGTTCTTCGGTAGTTCTAAAGTAATCAAGTCCTGTCTCGCCAACTGCTCGCACTCGAGGTTCTTTAGCCAGAAGTGCAATCTCATTGATTGCAACATCTAGTTCCTTAACATCTTTGTATTCGGCAGCGACGTTTGGATGAAGGGCAACAGCAGCTAGAAGTCTTGGTTCAATGGCAGCGGTTCTTGCTGACCACTTAGATGTTTCAACTGAACCACCAACTTGAACCACTCCTAGAATTCCTGCTTGATCGGCAAGTTCAAGATGCTCACGATAATCCATTGGGTTCTCGCCATCGGCGATCTCTAGGTGAGTGTGGTTATCGTATGTGCCAACTTCTAGTGGTTCAGGAACTTCTGGGTAACTTAGATCTCTTGATGAGCCATCTTCCGTTTTGCGGTGTCTTACCCGAATGTAGTTTTCACTAGGTAGGTCTTGGTTTGGCTCTGTGCCCATGGGCTTAGCTAGCTGTTTCTGCTTCAATGCGAGGGAAAAGAACTTCTAGCTCAGAAACATTAATTCCTGGCAATAGTTGACCCCAGTTCCCTGCTTCACTTAGTGGTTGGTCAGCAAGTTCGCCTAGTTTGCCTTCAGTTAGAGCAGCCCATAGCTTCGCTGTTGCCTTAGGAATAACAGGAGCTAGCAATACAGATAGAACTCTCAAGCCTTCTGAGCAGACATAGAGAACTGTTTCAAGTCTTGCCTTGTTGGCTTCATCTTTAGCCAGAGCCCAAGGTTCTTGAGAAGTGATGTAGCCATTGAGTTCATCGACTAACGTCCAAACGCTGTTGATTGCATCATGAATAGCAACTTCGTCAATTGCTCTATCAGCATTTAGAACAGCCTCTTCAGCAACCTTAATTACTTGCTTGTCGATGTCTGTGTAATCACTAGGGGTTGGAATGACTCCATCAAAGTATTTTCTAACCATGGCAAGTGATCTTGAAGCCAAGTTACCAAAACCATTAGCTAGTTCTGACTGGTATCTAGCAGATAGGTCTTCCCAGCTGAATGAACCATCTTGACCAAAGGCAATTGCCTTCATGAAGTAGTAGCGGAAAGCATCGCTTCCAAAGCTGTCGGTGATTTGGTTAGGAGCGATACCGGTCAGTTTAGATTTAGACATCTTCTCGCCACCAACTAGCAACCAACCGTGACCAAAGATCTGTTGAGGTGGTTTGATGTCAGCTGCCATCAACATGGCTGGCCAGATAACTGCGTGGAATCTAAGAATGTCTTTACCAACGATTTGAACTGTTGCGGGCCATCTGTTGCTGAAAGCCGCTTCGTCTTGTCCATAGCCAATTGCGGTTATGTAGTTAAGTAGTGCGTCAAACCATACATAGGTGATGTGTGAATCATCCCAAGGGATATCGATTCCCCAGTCGAACTTCTCTTTAGATCTGCTTATCGAAAGATCTTCTAGTCCTCTTCTAACAAAGGAAACAACTTCGTTCTTTGCAGATTCTGGTTGAATAAAGTTAGGGTTCTGTTCAAAGAAATCTAGTAGTGGCTGTTCAAACTCACTTAGCTTGAAAAAGTAGTTGTTCTCTTCTAGTTGTTCAACAGGCTTTGAGTGAATTGCACAAACATCTTGTCCTTCAAACTCACCTGCTCCATCAACAAGGTCTGCCTTGTTTTTGTACTCTTCACAGCCAACACAATAGGCACCCTTGAATGAGCCCTGGTAGATGAACCCAGTGTCATAAAGCTTCTGCATGAACTTCTGGACGTTCTCTTCGTGACGTGACTCAGTAGTTCTAATGAAATCTTGGTTATCAATGTCGATTGTTTCTAGAAGTGGTAGCCAAGCATCGTGAACTAGCTTGTCAGTCCAGTCTTTAGGAGAGACCTTGTTAGCTGCAGCTGTTCTAAGTACCTTCTCACCATGCTCATCAGTACCGGTTAGCAGAAAGCTGTCTTCTCCTCTTTGACGATGCCATCTAGCCAGTACGTCAGCAGCTACCTCGGTATAGGCATGGCCGATATGAGGTGCATCGTTTACATAGAAGATAGGGGTCGTTACATAGAACGATCTACCATTTGAATTTGTTGACATTAGTTCAATCTTAACTGGCTCTGGAATCTAGGACCTGCTGATACAGATCACTTTTGCTCAAAGAGTGCCTATCTGCAACCTTTGCTACGGATTGTTTCAGGGAGAGACCCTCTGATCTACCCTGCTCAACTTCAATAAGCAAATCTTCTAGGGTTGCTGAACTAACACTGGCCTCAGAGTTTCCAGCAATAACTAGAACGAGCTCTCCCTTGGTTGGGTTAGCACTCCATTCCAATAGTTCAGGGATAGTGCCTCTAACAGTCTGTTCAAACTTCTTTGTTAGTTCTCTTGAGACGGTTGCCTGACGGGTTTCCCCAAATACTGTCAAAGCATCCTTCAGAGCATCATCGATACGATGAGGGGACTCAAAGAAGACCATGGTTCTGGTTTCCAGTAAAAGAGATGAGAAGAGCTTTTTGCGTTCACCTGATTTGCGAGGTAGGAAACCTTCAAAGGTAAACCGGTCGGTAGGTAGCCCTGAAACAGCCAAGGCAGCTAGCACCGCTGATGGTCCTGGAATAACGGTTACCTCTATACCTGCTTCAATTGCTGCTCTAACCAGCACAAAGCCAGGATCAGAAACTGTTGGCATACCCGCATCACTGACTACAAGAACATCTTCTGTTGATGCTATCTCGAGTAGTTGAGAGACTCTCTCTGCTTCATTGTGTTCATGAAGGCTAAAAAGTTTGGCATCTAGCTTCACATCCAAGCCTCTAGCTAGTTTGAGGAGAGTCCTGGTGTCTTCGGCTGCAATGAACCTAGAAGAGCCCAAATGCTCAATCAACCTCGCAGACGCGTCTGAGAGATTACCGATAGGAGTTGCAGCAAGTATGAGCACACTCCATTCTCGCAACTAGCATTTAGATGTGCTGACACTTTTACAAAGATTTAGCCTCAGCTCTAGAAGACTGTCTCTCCTGGAGTTCTGGGCTCCGCTAGCCATAATCATCCTGGCGGCTGTGCTCAGGCTCTATAACCTTGGCTTCCCAGAGAGCCTCAACTTTGATGAAACCTATTACGTCAAAGATGCATTCGCTCTAATCAACGGTGGTTATGAGAGAAATTGGGATGATGCATCAGATGCAAGTTTTATTGCTGGAGATACTTCAGGATTACTAAACACTCCTTCTTTTGTAGTTCATCCGCCACTGGGTAAGTGGCTTATTGGACTTGGAATGTTTGTCTTTGGTGCAGCTGATCCATTCGGTTGGCGAATCGTCGTAGCACTTCTAGGAATTGCAACCGTTTGGCTGACCATGAAATCAGCAAAGCTGATATTCAACTCCAACATCTGGGCATTGGTTGCAGGGTTCCTTATGGCTATCGATGGAGTGGGCATTGTTCTTTCACGAACTGCCCTTTTGGATCAAATTCTTGGATTCTTTGTGATTCTGGCTTTCTACTTCTTGCTTAGAGATCGCAAGCAAGTTCGTATTGGCAGTTGGAACAGACCTTGGCTAATAGCCATGGGTGTTGCCCTGGGTTGTGCAACAGCTGTCAAGTGGTCAGGTCTCTACTTTGTTGCTGTTTTCACTCTGTACGTAATTCTGAGCGAAGCCAACTTGAACTACAGAGTTCAAAAGAGTGTCGAGAGAAAGCTTGAAGACTCTCTTCCCAAATCATTCTGGATCCTTCCATCTCTATTCCAAGCAATGCGTAATGGAGTTCTAGTTGCAATCCCTGCTCTTCTGACATATCTGCTGAGCTGGATTGGCTGGTTCCTATCTAAAGATGCTTGGAGCAGGAACTGGGCTGATGAAGAAGGTAATGGTCTAACCGGTCTGTTCTCCTGGATTCCCACTTCTCTCCAGTCCCTCTGGCACTATCACGTAGAGATCTACAACTTCCACATCAACCTTGGGTCGTCTCACCCTTATGAAGCAAAAGCTTTTACCTGGCTGTTCATGCTGAGGCCAACAGCTTTCTTCTGGGAAGAAAAAGATAGCGGTTGTTTGTTTGATTCTGCTTCCAGTGATTGTGTATCTGCCATAACTTCTTTAGGCAATCCATTTATCTGGTGGGCAGCAGTGCTTGCGATGAGTGTCTTGGCTGCATCCTGGTTTAGAACAAGAGACAAGACCACAACCTTACTTTTCTTAGGTTTGTTCGCTGGCTTTGTGCCATGGCTTCTGCTTCCAAATAGAACCATGTTTGAGTTCTATGTGGTGGCATTCTCACCTTGGATTATCCTGCTGCTTACCGCTGGGCTTAGGGCTTGGTTCCAGAATTCGGAGAAGCCAAAGACAGCGGCTAATTGGATAGCTGGATATCTCGTCCTTGCCGCCTTAGCCACTGCATTCTTCTTCCCGATCTGGAGTGGGATGTGGATTAGCTATGACTTCTGGCAGCTCCACATGTGGCTACCCTCCTGGGTTTAGCCCCAAACTCCAGTAGCAGTGGCCTCGGTTAGGCTTGAGGGATGCGCACTTATGCAGAACTTTTCAAAACCCCCGGAGTAGCCCTAGTCCTCTTTGCTCAGCTATTGGCTCGCTTTCCTTTTGGTATGCAGACAATTACTTTTGCAATCCACCTTGAGCACGTCTTCGGTAACTACACAGTCGCTGGTTTAGCCATCGCTGCATCCACTGTTGGAGCAGCTATATCGGCTCCGCTACTGGGTCGCCTAGTGGCTGTTTATGGAATCAAGGTTGTGGTTATTACTTGCTCTTTGGTTTCACCTATTGGTTTCTTGCTGATTGGATTTGCACCTCTTACTGAAGGTCAGGCTATTCTCACTGCCCTTGTTCTAGGTTTCTTTGTTCCACCTATTCAGCCAGCAGCTAGAGCTGTATACCCGACCTTGGTTAAGACTGAAGCAATGAGAAACAACCTTTTCTCTGTAGATGCAATTTTGCAAGAAGTGATCTGGATTGTTGGACCTGTACTAACAACAGTGCTAATTGCAACTACCACCACAACAGTTCCACTTGTTGTGATGGTCTTTGTTCAGGTGATCGGTGGCGTCACGTTTGCTCTACTTCCAATGGTTCAAGGTGCACCTATCCCTAGGTCTAAAAAGCGCATGGGTAGTGTCCTAAGAACCCCACTGGTCAGAGTGATGATCGTCATCAATCTGCTGTTCGTGGGTTCATTCTCAGCTCTTGAAATTGGTGCTGTGGCAGCGGTTGGAAAAGCCCAAGCTGGATTCGTATTAGCAATGCTCTCAATTGGTTCAGTAGTTGGTGCTATCGCTTTTGGACACAGAGCTCGCTCCCCTATGGCTCTGACAAAACAACTTGGAGTTGTGCTACTTGGCGATCTTCTAATCTTCTTCAATGCAAAAGATCCACTATGGCTTGGAATCTGTTTGTTCATTTCAGGTATCGGAGTTGCTCTCGCTTTTGCCACAATGAGTGCGATTATCGCGAAGTCAATTCCACTAGATGACACCCCTGAGGTTTATGGCTGGATTGGTAGCGGACAGAACATTGGCTATGGGTTAGGAGCAGGTCTCGCAGGAATCTTGGTTGACTATGTCTCAAGCACTGCATCCTTTGCATTTGCATCCGGACTAGATGGTGTTGCAATGCTTGTAGCTCTAGGAGCTGTAGCAATCACACCTGCACTTTTGAACAGCACATCTGAAAAGAAAGAAAAATAATGAGCACATTTGCAGTTACCTATAGCTTCAGTGCTGAACCAGAGGAAGTTAACCAGATTCGCCCTACCCACCGTGAGTGGCTAGCAGAGCAACTGGCTGAAGGTGCTCTTCTGGCTAGCGGACCAATGGTCGATCGCCCTGCAGCACTTCTTATTTTCAAAGCTGATTCAATCGAGCAGTTGAATGCATTATTGGATCAAGACCCATATGAAATTGCCGGGGTTATTGGCGAGCGAACAATAGAAGCATGGAACCCGGTCTTCGGTCCATTTAGCAGTTAGGAAAAGCATGAGAGTTCTAATTTCAGGTGCAAGTGGATTAGTTGGAACAGAACTGCAGAGCCAGCTAACAGCATTAGGTCACACCCCAGTGGTACTAGTTAGAGGCGAAGCCACCAAGCCCAATGAGGTTCATTGGAATCCAGCCACTGGAGAGTTCGATCACACAGTCCTAGAAACTATCGATGCCATTGTTAACCTGGCTGGAGCAACAACAGGGAAGCTTCCTTGGACTAAGAAATACAAA